>NZ_JBFUHM010000022.1:0-80040 GCF_056402395.1 Peribacillus sp. P4_B1 | reverse complement strand
TCCCCTCCAGATGCTCGCTTTCCTTGGTGCGGGCGGTGAGCCTCCTCGGCGTAAACGCCTCACCTGTCCCGCTGCTCCCGCAGGAGTCTCGCACTTCCGCTCCAATCAACCTTAAATAGTTTCGTTTTAAAAACAACAATCTTTACGAAAAGAGCCTAAAATATAAAACAGTGGGAAATGAATGCTTCCCACTGTTTTTAACGTTCAGCTGGTGTTTTCATTAATTGTTTTGATAAGTTGACTGATCTAATTTCACTAACAAATGTAGAGCCTAATAGTAATATCCCACCCAGCATTTGAACGATTGTCATTTGATCTAGCAAGATAATTGCAGAAATCAATATAGCTACAAATGGAGCTACATAACTTAGTATAGCTATACTCTGCGTTTTTGGTTTTTCCATACCAGGGAAAAATGACCAAAATCCAATCCCTGTATTGATGATCCCTAAAATTCAAATAAAAGGAGTGGAAGAACTTGATACTTCAAAAATACCAAAGCCTTCAGTAAGGAAAACATATGGCATTAGAAGTAATGTGGTTGTTCCAGGCTGAATGATGGTCAGCTCTAACTTTCCCATATTTTTAATAAATTTATTTAAAAGCAATAACGCTGCATAAAATGCAGCTGCGATTAATCCAAAGGAAATTCCAATAATATCATCTGATCTGGATGCACTCACGCCTTTTCCTACAATCATTAACATACCAATGATCGCTACAAATTTCGTTTTTCTTCAACATTTTTTTAAAAACAACTTTCTATTTCTCCACTTTTTCCTTATTTCTTAACTTCTCCACTTTTTCGGGAGTTAGGGTGATGTCCCGGACAGGGGAAACTCTTCCCCACTCATCCTTGTGAACGATGTGTTTTCGTTCAAATTTGGTCGGAGTATCTATACCTGCGGCAGCTGCAAGGTTAAATAGCCCCTCGCGAAGGGAAATCACGTAATTGGCGACTCGGTATTGTTTTTCCTCAATAACCAGACCATCCTGCAACTTTGAATCAGTTGTGGCTACTCCTGCAGGGCAATGGTTTGTATGGCAGATTTCAGCCATGATGCAGCCAACGCTAATCATAAAACCGCGGGCTATATTGACTAAATCTGCCCCCATCGCTAAAGCGACCGCCACTTTATCTGGAGAAGTCAGCTTGCCAGATGCAATCAGCTTGACCCTGTTACGTACACCATATTTTTTTAACATCTCATCTACAAGTGGCAAGGCTGACATAATTGGGAGTCCGACTGCATCTGCAAGCTCCTGATAGGTTGCCCCAGTTCCGCCTTCTCCGCCATCCACCGTGATAAAATCAGGCCCTTTACCTGTATCTCTCATGTTTTTCGTCATTTCCTCAAGTGCATCAAGATCCCCCACAACAATTTTGATACCGATGGGCTTTCCGCCTACATCCCTCATTCTTTCCACAAATTCGAACAATTCATTAAAATTCTTGAATTCATAGAACCGGTTAGGGCTATTGATCGTTTGGCCAGGTTCCACTAGGCGGATTTGGGCAATTTCTTCTGTCACCTTTTGCCCTTCAATATGCCCACCTCTGATTTTAGCACCTTGTGCCAGCTTAATTTCAAATGCCTTTACTTGCTCGATTTCACTTTTCTTCTTGAATTCTTCCCAGGAGAACTCCCCACCTGCTGTCCTTACTCCAAACAGTCCCGGACCGATTTGCATTATGATGTCGGGATTTCCGGAGAGATGATATTTGGAAAGGCCACCTTCACCAGTATTCATCCATGTTCCTCCTGCAAGCCCTAATCCTCTCGACAGTGCAGTGATGGCATTCTCACCGAGTGCACCGTAGCTCATTGCAGATTGTCCTACGAGCCCCTTTAATTTAAAGGGATTCCGGCATGTATCCCCTCCGATTATGACAGCATCCTCGTCTCGTAAAAAGTACGGTTCTATTTGTCTATCTTCCCGCTTCTCCTTTCTGGTCAATAGACCTTCCTCATCTACTTCATATACCTTTGTATTGATTTTTTGGCTATTATCTATTCTCAATTCTTCCCGCAGATTGGGAAACATACTATTTCGAATATAGTATCCAGCCTCATTGAAGTCACGTTCCGATCCAAATCCGATTAAACGCTCCTTATATTTTCCTGCTTTTACAACATCCTCGAATTCCTTTCTTGAGAAAGGGGTGCCTTCATTATTATTTTCAAATAAATATTGCCTAAGTTCAGGTCCTATTTGCTCTGTCATGTATCTAATTCGGCCTATTAGGGGGAAATTCCTCAGGATTGAATGTTGCTTTTGTGTATCATCCTTTCGGTACAAGTACGCTGCGGCCGCAACTGTCCCTAAAACGGCAGATCCTTTTAAAACTGTAGGAAGGTAATGTTTTAATTTGGACATTTTATCACCCTTTGCTTCTTATTTTTTGTGCAAGTTACTCGAGTAATCTATAATCTTTGGAGTGCTTCATCAATCAGAATTTCTCCAGAAGTTACATGGAACGTTTTATTATATACTTCTTTAGTATCCAGCGCTTTGACCAATACAGAAGCAATATCCTCCTTTGGTATCTCGCCTTTGTCATGCACAATTGATTGTCCAGCTTCAACTTTACCTATTCCCGGCTTATCCACAGGCATACTTGTCCGTATGACCGTATATGTAAGCTTTTCCTGTCTTAATAGCTCTTCTGAGTGGTACTTGACACCGTTTGTACTAGAATCTAAGCTCTCCATTTCTTTTGCTCGCATGGTGTTCATCAGAACAAAGCGCTTCACCCCATGTTTCTTAGCAGCCTCAACTGAGTCTATTACTGACTGATGGTCAACCAGTATTGGTTTGCCCTCCCCAGTCCGGGGACTGGCGCCACTCAGGTAGATCACTGCTTCACAGCCCGAAAAAGCACTGGAAAAATCCCTTTTTTCCAAAGAAACTACATCTCGTGCTCCAAGTTTAACCATTTCCTCAACTTTATTTTCTGCTCCTACCAGTGCTACCGGGTTATGGTGCCTGTCTGCCAGCTGTTTTACAACGTGCTCTCCGGTCATGTCCTCTGTTCCTATTACCAGAACTCTCATTTTAATACCTCCCTGCTAGTTTGATACTATCTATTTACCACTTTAAAGTTTAATGAAACAATTAAACGTCTTCGCCGTATCGGTAATTTTAACGATTCTTTGATAGTCCAATTTCTTCAGTGGAAGCAATTAGGCTTTTATTGAACGTACGTAATCTCAAAATTAATAATCTGACATCCATTATTACTGAAGCTGTAGGAACTAGATTAGTGATTGGAATTAAATAAGAACGAAACCCAACTACTCTGCTCATGTATAATAAATTGGGTTTGATTTGGGTAATTATATAAAACTATACATTAAAGATGATTATTTTCTGGGGAAACAAAACCCAAAATTATCTCTTAAAAATATTAATTTTTTATGTAATCACTCCATACATTCCATAGTTAATCGCACCCATACTTTCTTACGAACGCCATATTGAGGAATTCCGCACGAAGGATACTGGCATCTATAAAGTATAAAAACTTTTATCAATCTGGAAATGAGGGGCCCTATTTTTTTCAAAACTGAAAAATTACTAACTACAGGAATGCTAAACTGACCAGCTTTCCATATATGAAAAAAGAACCTCTAGTAATATACTAAAGATTCGGGATTAATAAATGTTTTGTAATTTTAATATGTTAAATGAAAGCAATTAAATTAATAGATTTCCATAATACGAGATAAACGAATAGAGTAAATCTTTTGATTTTCATCTTTTAAGGAAAGTGTTTGTTCATTAAGGTTAAGTTTATGCAATTGACCCTTGCATGTTTTTAATACTCCTTCTTTATAATAAATGATGGTCGTTATGCCCTTTTTTTTCAACGATTTCAAGATCATCTGATTATCTCCCTTCTGTCTATTCAATTATTAATTAAAATTGTATGATAAGTGGTGCAATACTATGAAATCAATTAGGATATGTATATTATACAATGAAAATCGTAAGCGTTTTCATTATTGTTGTGAACAATTTGTGAAAGATTGAACATTGGGATATTTTAGGGAAATTAGAGCAGGTTAGGCAATGGTAAAAATCCATGAAAAAAAATTTAAGTGAATCGGTATTGTATGAGTTGCAATTATTTTTTCGAGAACAGCAACTGGCTTTTGACAAGGATGAAAAATCGCTTTTCCACTAACCATAGGTGCTCCATAAGAAGCCTTATCATAATAAAAATTAAATGTTCTTTTTGTCCCTTTAGTATAGGAAATAAAATATTCTCCTATTCAAAAAAAGGTAAGAGCATATTTGTGCCCTTACCTTTCTACATTTATTCTTCACCGTTACTCTTCCTTGCTTGCTGCCATATTCATGCTCGCTTCGACATTCTCCTGGCTGATGGGGGTGAATGGTAAATTTCGTTTTCCTGAGAAATTCTCAAGCAAGTCTTTGACATCAATTCCCGAAGATGCCTTTAATGACTCTTGCAATGTTGCCATTAAATCCGTTGCATATCCTGTCACTTTATTAGCCCCGCCCTTTGCACCGCTTCCGCCTGTGTCCACTACAGTGATTTTGTCTATATTACTAAGCGGGCTAGCAACTTGTTTTGCATATTCAGGCAGCATTTTCAAAATCATGTCCATTACGGCGGCTTGCCCGAACTGTTCAAAAGCTTCAGCTATTTTCTGCTTGGCTTCTGCTTCTGCTACCCCTTTTAACCTGATGATTTCCGCTTCTGTCGTACCTTGTGCCCTTTGGGCGTCCGCTTTAGCAAGACCGTCCATTCGAACACGTTCCGCTTCCGCTTTGGCCATGGCTTCAATTTTATACTTATCGGCATCCGCTTCTGTAATCTGTTTCATTTTGTTTGCGGAAGCTGCCTGCTCTACCGCATAACGATCGGCATCCGCCTTTTTCTTCACTTCTGAATCATATTGCTTTTCACGGCGAAGGATTTCTTTTTCTTCCAGCTCAATCTGCTTCTGCCGTTCGATAATCCTGATTTGCATTTCCTGTTCGGTTACATCCTGTTTAGATCTGGCAGTTTCAAGATCGTAAGCTTGGTCAGCCCGTGCCTTGGCAATATCCTGCTCACGACGGAATTCCGCAACCTTTAGCTTGTTGATTTTTTCGGCTTCGGCTATTTCTGTTGCCCTTTCAAGTTCGGCACGCTGGGCTTCCTTCGAAGCTTCGGCTCGCTTGATTCGCGTTTCTTTCTCGGCATCGGCGGTAGCTATATCGGCATCCCTTTTCACTTGAGCAATCCTTGGCTTACCTAGCGATTCAAGATATCCATTTTTGTCACGAACATCTTTAATCGTGAACGATACGATGATGAGTCCCATTTTAGCCAAATCCTGCGAGGCTACCCTCTGTACTTCCTGGGAAAACTTTTCACGGTTTTTATAAATTTCCTCGACTGTCATCGAACCAAGGATTGAGCGAAGATGTCCTTCCAATACTTCCCGCGCTTCCTGTTCACGGTCATCTTTCGATTTACCAAGGAATTGCTCTGCTGCTGTGGCAATATCGGTGATTGAACCGCCAATCTTGATGATCGATACACCATCAGCCATGACAGGAACACCTTGTTCTGTATATACTTCAGGAGTCGAGACCTCAAGTTTGCTTGACAACAAGCTCAATGGTTCCGCTTGTTGGAACACTGGCAAAACGAAAGCACCTCCACCGCGGACGATTTTTATTTTATTTCCTGATTCGTCGATGTGGACATTCTTGCTGCCCAAGTAACTTCCAGTCACTATCAAGGCCTCATCAGGACCAGCAGTACGGTATTTCGTAACAAACACAGCAATAAGTGCGATTAATAAAAATGCAACAATGGCGACAACAATCCAAATTAAACTAAACATAAATGACCTCCTACCTCTTATTCATTCTCATGGGGCATGACATAGACAACCCCATTTTTAACTTCGATGATCAAGACTTTTGTATCCGAAACAATTCCTTCATTCTTATAACTGGCCGCAGTCTTCGCAATGCTCCCGCTGATGCTTTCGATTAAGACTTCCCCAAACCCATCAACCGGGACTGATGTCAGAACCCTGCCAACCCTGCCTCTCAGGTCATTGTCATGAAACGTTAAGCTTTCCTCCGCCGATGAGATGGGAATCAACACAAATACATTCAATAGGGTGACGATTGTAAATGAAATGAGCAGGGAAATCACGGCAATCATCACATCATTAAGTCCTGTAAGCGATTCAAGCAAAAAACCACTCGAAAAAAATACGGTCAAAAAACTAAAAATGAGGGTTGGATTTAATATATCCGGTAATTCCAGGCCAGAAAATATATCATTAAACAAGATAAATAGGAATGTTAGCCCCCCGAATATAATTAATCCATATAAATAGACTGTTTCTAATGGAACTCCAAATAACTCCATCTCTTTCATCCTTTTAATTTGATTTTTCTTTACCGCTTACTACTATTAAGACCTAGGATAAGCGTTTTAACTACCTTTTGAAAGACATATGGCAATGATCCCCCCCATTTACTTCACTTACCATTAATACGAATGACGTTACAGAAAGTTTCATTTTTTTTCCAGGTTTTACGAACCTGGGCAACAACTAGGCCCTTATAAAATAAAATTCATAATATCATTGACAGTGTTTACTTATCATATTAAAATTCTTTATATGTTAACTCGTTTGATAACCAGGTTTACAATAGGGGGAAGTACGATGAGGGAAAGTCACGAGAAATTAAGAATGATGATGGTTACAGCCTTATTTGCAGCACTTATAGGGATCCTTGCCCAAATTACAATTCCACTGCCGTTAGTACCGATTACAGGACAGACTCTAGCTGTTGGGCTGGCAGCCACTATACTAGGTTCACGTTATGGAACCTCTTCCGTTTTATTATACTTGTTCATAGGAGCTGCAGGAGTACCAGTGTTCGCTGAAATGTCTGGAGGACTAGCTAAGATATTCGGTCCGACTGGCGGTTATTTATTATCCTATATCCCGACAGTTTATATTACCGGGCTGATATTGGAAAAAACACGTTTCTCAGTTGCAATGGCTTTCCTTGCAAATATAATCGGGATGTTCATAACGTTGATCATCGGTACGATTTGGTTGAAATATATGAGCTCATTATCATGGACAGTTGCATTTGCCAGCGGTTTTGCCCCATTTATAATCGTAGGCATTTTAAAAGCATTCCTTGCATCTTGGCTTGGGATTACGATCCGTTCAAGGTTAGCATCAGCTAATATGCTCCCAAAAAAAAATACACCACTTTCCCAATGATGCAAATGGGTAAATGAAAGAGAGGGTGCCGCTTGCGGTACCCTCTCTTTCATCTTGTTACTTTTTCAGCCATCATTTTCAATCACTTGCACAAAAAAAGAATCTTAGAAAAAGACTCTTTTTTTACAAGTATTTATTACGGTCCTATCCCCATAAGTCCGAATATGAAAAGCAAATGTATGTTATCCCCTTTGCTAACCGTAATCATTTTACTATAGTTACCGCAATTTGACAACTATTGAAGAATCGTGAAAAGGCTACCATTTATAACTTAAGATAATATAATAAATGGATTTAGTTATTTATTATTCACTTTATATTCTTTTTTCGTACCATCATCGAAAACGACCTCTAAATCGAATTCTTCATAGGCATCCTTCAAATCAAAAACACTTGTCACTTCTTGAATGACTTGTTCATCTGTTGAATCTTTGGTGAATGTCAATTTATCTAAAATCGGTGTTAATTCTTTCATTGCTTCATCACCGTGAACTTCATGTTTGTTTGATTTATCTTCGATTGAAGCTTCTGTTTGGGCTCCCATGGTATCATATTCAGCTTCGTATTCGTTATCAGTTCCCACATAATCAACTTCTAATTGAAAATCCTTGAAAGTGAAAGGCACCTTTTCATTATTATCCGTTCTTGTTTCAGGATTTGTTTCCGTTTGATTTTCATTCTCCTGAACCGGTGGATTTTTCACTTCATCGTTTTCTCCCCCACACCCGGCCAAAACAAGCATGGCGGCAAACGGAACAGATAATATTTTGATCGATTTTCTCATTATTAGCCATTCCTCCCTAATCATCTGTATACTTATTGATTACCTAAAAGGGGTCATTCAAAACTACAGGAATCTTTCAGGTATCATAAGATCGATCAAGTAAAGAATCACTAGAAGTGATCACAGAGGAAGGATATAAAACAATACTGCAAAAAAATGGGTGGCAGAACCCCCAAGCACAAAAACATGCCAAACGGCGTGATGAAACGGAAAACCGCGCCATACATAAAAGATAGCTCCAAACGTATAAAGCAAGCCCCCTGCTATCAGTAACTGGATACCTTCTGAGGGCATCGCTGCTGTAAGAGGTCCCCAAACGATGACGATCATCCACCCCATCGCAATATAAAGAAGCGTCGAAAGGAATAGGAACCTTTTAACATAGAAAGCTTTGAAGACGACGCCGATGATTGCAACTCCCCAAATTATTCCAAGCAGTGTCCAGCCTAGTGAGCCTTGAATCACAAGGACCATGATGGGCGTGTATGTTCCTGCAATGAATATATATATGGCTGAATGATCAAAGATTTCGAATATATCCTTTGTTTTCCCCTCTGGAAAACTATGCACTAATGTGGATGAGACATATAAAAGAAGCATGGAAGCGCCATAAATGACTGAAATGACTACATGCCAAGGCGATCCTTTTTGGACTGAGAATATTATTAAAAACACAAGAGCGACGATACTCAACAAAACACCAACACCATGGGTTATCGCATTGACCACTTCTTCTTTTTTTGTATAAACATGTGTATTAGCCATATTACAGCTCCTTAATCCAGATAAAAATTTTCAACATTCTCCTAAATTATACATCATATTTTCCAAGCAATATAGAAAAGTGAATATAGCTTGATTAACACCACTAATTAGATTATCATCTAATTAGATAATAATCTAATTAGTTAGGGGGATAAAAGTGCAATTAGAAAAGTTGGTCGCTTTCCATAAAACGCTTGGTGATGTGACCAGGATTAGGATTATATCCATTCTGGCAAACGGTCCAAAACACGGACAGGCTCTTGCGGGAATATTAAAATTGACTGCCCCAACCATTTCACACCATTTAACGAAATTGAAGGACATTAATTTAGTGAAGGATCGGAGAGAAAAAAATACGGTATATTATTTTTTGAATGAAGATGTCCTAGAGCATTATTCTTCAGCATTACCTAAAATCATTTCAAATAAGGGGGACTCCAGTAAATTGGATAAACAAAAGCTGATTTTAGAGCATAAAAAGATCCTTGAAAACTTCTTTACACAAGATGGTCGACTAAAAACCATACCAGCACAAAGAAAGAAGAAAATGATCGTTCTTCATCATATTGCAGGCCTTTTGGAAAAGGGACGTAAATATCCAGAAAAAGAATTGAATGAATTCATCCAGTCATTCCATGATGATTACGCAACGATAAGACGTGAACTCATTATCGGAAGCATCATGTACCGGGAAAACAGCATTTATGAACTGAATCCCCGCGAGATGTGGGCTGAAATCATTTAAGAGTTAGTTTTAAACATGAAAAACCGGCCTCCCTAGTTGGTGAGACCGGTTCTTGAAATGTAATTTATATGGCAAAATGGTGGCCACCAATGATTTTGATTACCTCTAATTGTTTCATCCATTTGCTGTCCGAAATACTGGGATTCCAAAAATACAAGGCATCATTTGTGTAGCCATGAATTGCCAATGCTTCATTGACAGCCTTCTTGGCATCATCTCCGGCTGCTTTGTTTATACTGCCATCAGCAACGGGCGAGAATTGGTTTTTTTGATAGATCACTTCCCGGACCGTATCAGGGAATTCTTTGCTATCAAGGCGATTCAAAACTACTCCTGCCACCTCGACCTTTCCTCTATAAGGCTCCCCTTTGGCTTCTGCATGCACAAGCCTTGCTAATAATTCTTTATCTTTTTCATTCATTACATGTGGAATAATCAATGTTTTACCAGGTTCTGCAACATTATTTACATTATTATTGACTTCTTTTAACTTTTTGATTGGGACACCATACCGCTTTGCAATATCCCATATCGATTCACCTTGTTTAATGACATGTTTGGTTGCTCCATCAGAAGCCATACTGGTCGTTCCCTTAGGAATAGCTATCCCAAGTACGATGACACTTAGAGTCATTATCACGGTTATTAATACTGATAATTTCATCTTGTAACCTCCTCGTTAAGCATCTTCCTAGGATAACAGACCATATGGGAGAAAACAGTGCTAAATTTTTCCCAAGGAAATCAAGGAAAATTTTTCACGGGTCAATTAACTTAGAAATTTTGAAGATTCCCACTCCATTCCTCACGTAGTATACCCATTCTGATTGAATCATAATAATAACCATCATAATAACGGCATTTTCTCATTCTTCCCTCTATTTGCATGCCTACCTTTTCCCCAACAGCCATCATACGTTCATTACCTGACCATGTCGTCAGTCCAACCCGTTCAATCTCCAAGTTTTCGAATAAATAGTCTATGAACATCATTAACGCTTCTGTTCCATACCCGCCATTCCAATACTTTGGCTCAAAAATCGTGATCCCTATTTCCAGCCAACGAGAGGGTTCATGTTCCCAGTAATATACAACAGAACCTATTATTTGATCGTTCTTTTCCATTAATAGCTCGGAGTAAGCCCCCATTTTTCCATCATTGGTTCTGTGCTTCGTTTCTTTATCGATATACGTATGGTAATCCATGAGTTCAATAGGATAGTAAGGTGCATCCCACTTTTTCCATTCTGGATTGACTTCTCCATATTTCAGGCTCCATAAACGTTTTAAATCGGCTTGTTTAACGTTCCTCAATATTACTTTTCTTCCTTTAATCCAAACATCGTCCAATCCTCTTCCCCCCACTTATTCCAGTATGTCCCCCCCTGTTTTAGCGGTCGACACATAATTTAATAAAATATTGCCTATCTCTGGGACCATCGAATTCACAAAAGTATATCCCTTGCCATGTACCAAGAATTAAACTTCCCTTATGGATGATCACCTGTTGTGAAGAACCAACCGTACTTGATTTCAAATGGGCAGCCGTGTTTCCTTCCTTATGTAAATCCAATGTATGATTCCATGGGTATTGCTCATCCAATCTTCTTAGCATATCCTTTTTGACATCGGGATCTGCATTTTCATTAATTGTGATCCCTGCTGTCGTATGCGGACAATATATAAGAGCTAACCCCTGTTGTATCCCGTTTTCATTGATGAATGCTTGCACTTCTGCCGTAACATCAATCATATCATCCCTTTTAGTTGTTTTTAAGGTGTTTTTCTTCAGCATGTACGTCCACTCCTTTATCCTTTTAAAACCCCTTTACCCATAAACATGACATTTATGCTTTAATACACGATTCAAGAACCAACGATAAGCAAAACCGATCGATGGCGATTTAAAAAATAAGCTATTTTTATTGATTTTTTTATTTTAATATTGGATATATAAGTAGCCAAGAGGGGGTAGAAAAAAGTGGGTTTCATTTTTAAAGCAATCGATCATTTCCAATTAGCATCTCCCAAAAATACCGAGGACCAATCAAGGAAGTTTTTCAAAGAGATTCTAATGTTTCGGGAAGTGGATAAGCCTGCATCCTTAAAGTCAAGTGGCGGAGTATGGTTCGAATCAGGATCGATCAAAATTCATGTTGGAACGGAAGATCAGTTCATTCCCGCGAGAAAAGCCCATCCAGCGCTTGAAGTAGAAAATCTTAGAGACTTTAAACAACATTTAATAACTAATCGTGTTTCTTTTACAGAAGATAAAAGGTTACCTGGGGCGAACCGCATCTATATATCCGATCCCTTCGGCAATCGGATTGAAATTTTGGAATGGATATAATAAAAGCGGGTCCATAAAATTGGACCCGCTTTCTTCATTATTTATTATTGTTGTTTCTTTTTCCAGAATCCCAACATTAAAGCGGTAATGAGGGACCCTATTAAAATGGCCAGCAAATAGAGAAAAGGATGGTTGACAAGGGGGATGACAAAAATTCCTCCATGTGGTGCTGGCAGAGTTACACCAAAAGCCATTGACAGGGCTCCTGCTGTCGCTGCCCCTACTACACTGCTGACGATAACGCGCAATGGATCCGCCGCCGCAAAAGGAATGGCCCCTTCTGTAATGAATGAAGCACCCATGAAATAATTTGTGAATCCAGATTTCCTTTCCGTTTCACTGAATTTGCTTTTAAAGAATGTAGTTGCAAAGGCAATCCCGAGCGGAGGTACCATTCCACCTGCCATGACGGCAGCATGAGGCCCGAAACTATGAGCTTCAATAGCTGCAAGTCCGAAAGTGAAAGCTGCTTTATTCAGGGGTCCACCCATATCTACAGCCATCATACCTCCTAGAATCAATCCAAGCAAAATAGCATTCGTACCTGATAAACCTTGTAGCCAGTTGGTTAAGCCTGTGTTAACTGCGGTTACTGGCCCATTTATAACAAATATCATGATTAAGCCTGTAATTAACATGCCGAATACAGGATAGAGTAAAACCGGTTTAATGCCTTCTAGTGTATGCGGTAACCTAGAAAACAGCTTTCGTAAAAATAAGACGACATAACCTGCAAGGAAACCGGCGATTAGTCCGCCAAGAAAACCGGCATGAGCCTGTGCTGCCAATAATCCCCCTACCATACCGGGAGCAAAACCAGGACGGTCGGCTATACTTGAAGCAATGAATCCAGCAAGGACTGGGACAAGTAAGAAGAATGCACCACTAGTTCCCCCGCCAATATCACTTAATGCTTTGGCAATGGGATTATAATCAGGATTTGCCGGATCGGCTGCCTGGATCCCAAAAAAGAAAGAAAGCGCAACCAAGATTCCGCCACCGACGACAAATGGAAGCATATTACTTACCCCATTCATTAAGTGCTTGTAAATCCCCAATCCTCCTTTTGCTGAATCACCCTCATCACTTTTATCATTTCCAGTTCCTTTGTAAACAGGTGCATCCTGATTCATGGCTCTGGTTAACAGCTCCTCGGTCTTCCGGATCCCATGGGCAACAGGGACAATAATGACGTGTTTACCATTAAAACGATCCATTTCCACCTGCTTATCCGCTGCAACGATAATCGCATCCGCCTCATCAATTTCTGCAGCGGTTAAACCATTTTTGATTCCTGTCGATCCATTTGTTTCCACTTTGAAATCGATTCCCATTTCCTTCGCTTTGGCCTTTAATGCATCAGCAGCCATATAAGTATGGGCAATTCCTGTTGGACAAGCTGTAACGGCAAGGATTTTCCCTTTGTTGTTACCGCTGGCAGCATCACTTGATTGCTGCTCTTCTTTTTCTTCTTCATCTGCTTCCATCTCTTTTTGATTGATGATCTCTAACACTTCTTCACCAGAAGAAGACGAGATCAATCGGTCTCTGAATTTTTCATCCATCAGTAATGAAGAAAGCCGGGAAAGGGTTTCCAAGTGATCCGCATTCGCTCCTTCACTTGCTGCAATCATAAAGAACAGATGAGCTGGCTGACCGTCAAGCGATTCATAATCCACTCCATTAACCGATTTTCCGAAACAGATGGCAGGTGTCCTTACAGCATTTGTTTTAGCATGTGGTATCGCTATCCCTTCACCAATCCCTGTTGTGCTTTGTTGTTCACGTTTTAAGATAGCGGCTTTGAAAGCCTCCACATCGTTTAACCTGTCAGCCTCGGCTAACTTCCCTGACAGTTCATCAATGACAGCTTGCTTTGTAGCACTTTGTAGATTGATTATGATTGTATCCAATTTCAACAAGTCTGTAATTTTCATAAAGTCAGCCTCCTGTTAGTTGATTGATATCAATTTGCGGTAATAACTCTTCGATTTTATCCAATGTACCAAGATCTGATGAAAAGGCTGTAGCACTTCCTGCTGCAAGACTGAATCGGAAAGCAGATAAAATATCCTCTGTCTTTTCATATGTCCCGATGAAACCGGCCACCATCGAATCACCGGCACCCACTGAGTTGAGGACTTTCCCTTTTGGCACATTAGCGGAATATGACTCACCACCGGAGCAAAGCACAGCACCCTGTCCTGCCATTGAAACGATAACGTTTTGTGCTCCTGATTGAACCAATTTAGAACCGTATTCGATAGCATCATCAACCGTTCTAATTTCAGTAGAAAAAAGTTCACCCAATTCATGGTGATTAGGCTTTATCAAAAATGGCCGATACGGAAGGACACTCAGTAATTCCCTCCCACTCGTATCCACCACCACCTTAATGCCATTATCAGAACAAGACTTTGCCATAGCTTCGTATACATCCGAAGGGACGCTTGGAGGGATGCTACCTGACAAAATGAGAATATCATTATTTTTCAACTGTTCAATCTGACTAAATAATTGTTGATAATCCCCTTTTGAAATAACTGGCCCTTGGCTATTGATTTCAGTCTCCAGCCCTGTTTTCAATTTAATGTTTATTCTTGTATCTCCTGTTATCTCTGTAAAATCCGTGAAAATCTCTTCCTGTCTTAAAAACCTTTTTACAAATTCACCTGTTTGTCCACCTATGAAACCTAAAGCTGTCGTACTATTTCCAAGCCTTTTAAGCATCCGGGAAACATTAATCCCTTTCCCTCCAGGGAATTTGGCATCATAACTAGTTCGATTCACCTTGCCCATTTTAAAACTCTCCACCTCGACCAGATAATCGATGGATGGGTTAAGTGTCACTGTATAAATCATTAAATGGTCACTACCTTTACCTTTGGATTTTTATGGAGCTGAGCAACAGCCTCTTCATCATTGCTGTCAGTAAGGATTATGGCATCGCTTACATCTGCCACCTTAGCGAAAGTAGCTTCATTCAATTTTGTACTGTCAGCAAGCACGTAGGATTCGTTAGAGAGTCGTAATGCCATCTTCTTCAGTAGAGCTTCTTCCGGATCTGGTGTTGTGAAACCCAATTCTTGATGGATGCCGTTCATTCCCAAGAAACATTTATCGAAACGGTATTCATTCAAAAATTGTACAGCATTACTTCCTATAACCGCATTTGTCGAGAATTTAATCGTTCCGCCCACTAAGACTGTTTTGATTTCCAATTCAATAAGTTTTGGAATATGCATAAGACCATTTGTCATGACCGTTATATTCTTATCCTTTAAGTAAGGAATCATTTCTGCAGTGGTTGTGCCTGCATCAAGATATATACAATCATTTTTCTCTATGAATGAAGACGCAAGCTTTGCAATCAGTTGTTTTTCAGCTATTGCTTTGTTTTGCTTTTCTATAGTCGTTGGTTCAAGGCCTTTTCTTTGAAGTAAAGAGGCCCCGCCATGCACGCGTTTCAAGAGCTTCATTTCTTCGAGTTGCACTAAATCTCTCCGAATGGTCGACTCCGAAGCATGTAACTGATCTACAAGCTCCTGAAGCTTAATCGTTCCCTGTTCTTTAAGGATCGATAAGATGAACTGGTGCCTTTCTGTTGTCAACAATCAATCCCACCTCACTTTAATATCATCATCATATATGAAAACAAAGGAATAATCAATCACAAACGTTTAAAAATATTCAAATACATTCAAAAATACCTCCAAAAACATTCACAACAGAGACAAACCCTTTGCATGACCCCATTATCTTTTTTTCAATGAAAATATGCCTTTCAGTTAAACTCATTCACAAAAAAAACCCCCCATGTCATTATGACATGGGGGGTTTTCATGATTTATTAGCCTTGAAGTAAAAGTTGTTCTGGATCTTCTAGCATATCTTTGATAGCTACTAAGAAACCAACCGCTTCTTTTCCATCAACGATACGATGATCGTAAGATAATGCAAGGTACATCATTGGTCTGTTTTCGATTTGATCTCCAACAGCGATTGGACGCGTCTTAATTGTATGCATGCCCAAAATCCCAACTTGAGGGGCATTCAAGATTGGTGTAGATAATAGGGAACCGAAAGTCCCTCCGTTTGTGATGGTAAAAGTACCACCAGATAAATCTGAAAGTCCCAGTTTGTTGTTACGCGCTTTAACAGCCAAATCAGAAATGTTCTTTTCGATTTCAGCAAAGCTTTTGCGGTCAGCATCCCTTACCACCGGAACGACAAGACCTTCATCAGTGGATACGGCTACACCGATATCATAAAAGTTCTTTTTCAGGATATGGTCGCCTTTGATTTCTGCATTCAATAACGGATATTTTTTCAATGCGCCAATGACCGCTTTAGTGAAGAATGACATGAAACCAAGTTTAACATCATTTGTTTTCACGAAAGAATCTTTATGGCGGCTACGCAATTCCATGACTGCAGAAAGATCGACTTCGTTAAAAGTAGTAAGCATGGCTGCTTCGGATTGTACTTGAACTAGACGTTTGGCAATGGTTTGACGACGGCGAGTCATCTTAACCACTTCAATGCGATCATCATTCACTTCAACAGGAGCTGCTGCTTGTTTAGCTGCAGGAGCTTGTGTTGGAGCTGCAGCAGCTGTCACAGGTGCATTATTTGTTGCTGCTTCAACATCTTGTACACGTACACGACCTAGTGGATCGACTACAGGCACTTGAGTCAAGTCAATTCCTTTTTCACGAGCCAATTTCCTTGCAGCTGGTGAAGCAATGACTTGTTGATTGGATGATGCTTCTTTCGTTTCAGCTTTAGGAGCCTCTTTAACAGGAGCAGCTTGTTCCGCTTTAGCTGGTTCTGCTTTGGCTACTTCAGCCTTAGGAGCTTCCGCTTTTGGAGCTGCTGCAGCTGACCCATTTTCATCAACGATAGCGATAGCCTGTCCAACTTGGACAGTATCGCCTTCTTCTGCTAATTGTTCCGAAAGAGTACCCGTATAATCTGAAATGATTTCCACGTTTACTTTATCCGTTTCAAGTTCAAGGACATATTCGCCTTTTTCAACATGATCACCGGGTTGTTTTAACCATTGCGCAATAGATCCTTCAGAAATTGATTCTGCTAATTCAGGTACTTTTACTTCAGCCATTTTATTTCTCCCCCTCATTATTGCGTGTAATTGCTTGAGTCATAATCCGTTGTTGTTCATTTTTATGGACAAGCGGATCTCCCTCAGCCGGGCTTGATCTGCGCTTCCTTCCTATATATGTCACTGAAAGATTCCCAGGAGCCGCTGCATTAAGGCGAGGTTCAACAAATGTCCAAGCCCCCATGTTCTTAGGTTCTTCTTGAGCCCAGAAGATTTCTTTAAGATTTGTATATTTTTTCAAAGCTTCTTGAACGCCAGTGAACGGGAATGGATAAATTTCTTCGATACTGATGATTTGCAACCAGTCCGTTTTTTGTTCAGTTGCCGCTTTTTCACGAAGTTCAACCGCCAATTTACCTGATGCAAAAACAATGCGTTCAACCGATTTAGGTTTTTTGCCTAAAGCTTTAGTTTCAACGAATGATTCAAAAGAGCCTTCACTGAATTCTTCAGCTGTAGAAGCCATCACTTGATTACGAAGCATACTCTTCGGTGTCATGATGACAAGCGGACGAACTTGCTCTTGATCCAAAATCTTAGCTTGTCTTCTAAGGATATGGAAGTATTGAGCTGCCGAACTTAAGTTAGCAACTGTCCAGTTGTTTTCAGCCGCTAATTGAAGGAAACGTTCTAGGCGTGCACTTGAGTGCTCTGGCCCTTGTCCTTCATAACCATGTGGAAGCAGCATGACAAGACCTGATTTTTGACCCCATTTTGCACGGCCAGCCGCAATGAATTGGTCAAAGATCACTTGTGCTGTATTTGCGAAGTCACCGAATTGGCCTTCCCATAATACTAGTGCCTCTGGAGCAAATACATTATAACCATATTCATAAGCTAGAACTGCCGTTTCAGTAAGCGGGCTGTTATGAACAGCGAAAGAAGCTTTAGCAGTTTCAAGTGTGTGAAGTGGTGAATATGTTTTTCCATTAACACTGTCATGTAACATGATATTACGTTGAGCGAATGTTCCACGCTCTGAGTCTTGTCCTGTCAAACGGATTGGAGTACCGTCACTCAATATGGATGCAAATGCCAATGTCTCGGCATGAGCCCAATCAATTTTACCGTCAGCACCAAAGGAATCCAAGCGACGTGATAAAATCTTACCTAACTTTTTATTAGGAGTGAATCCTTCCGGCCACTTAACAAGTTCTTCGTTAATTGAAACCAGTTCTTGTTTCGGAACAGCCGTTTCAATGGCTGGAAGTCCTCTTTCAATAATCCCAGGAGGATTACATTCCTTAGAAGCTTCCGGTTTATTTCCGGAAATTTTCGCATATGCATCCGCAAGCCTTGTATCCACTTGCTCAGCAATTGCTTTAACTTCAGCTTCAGTGAACTCACCAGATTGAATGAGTTTCTTCCCATAAAGCTCTTTGACAGTTTGGTGCTTATGAATTAATGCATACATTTCAGGTTGAGTCACCAATGGCTCATCCATTTCGTTATGGCCGAAACGTCTGTAACCGATCAGGTCGATCAAGAAATCCTTATTGTATTTTTCGCGATATAGGTTTGCAAGGTTCACCGCAGCCATACATGCCTCTGGATCATCTGCATTCACATGTACGATCGGCACTTCAAAGCCTTTTGCCAAATCACTGGCATATAGAGTTGAACGTGAATCTTCACTTTCCGTTGTGAAACCAATCATATTATTGGCGATGATATGGATAGCGCCGCCAACTTGATAACCGCGTAAACGGCTTAAGTTAAACGTTTCAGGAACAATACCTTCACCTGGGAATGCTGCATCACCATGAATCAGGATTGCAAGTGATTTGGAAATGTCTTGGACAGGGAATCCTTTTTCTGAACGGTCTTCTTGTGCCGCACGAGAATACCCTTCCACGATTGGACCGACTACTTCCAAGTGACTTGGGTTATTGGCAAGTGTAACCCTTGCTTTTTGTATGTTAGCATTAGTAATCTGTTTATCCAGACCTAAATGGTATTTAACATCACCAGTCCATCCGTTGTTAATGCCTGTTGAACCTTCGGAAGGAACCAAATCTTTATTAGGTGAATGTTGGAATTCAGAGAAAATGACCTCATATGGCTTTCCTAGTACGTGTGCAAGCACATTCAAACGTCCCCGGTGAGCCATGGCAATATTCACATTCCCTGTTCCATTTTGAACAGTTTGTGAAATCATTTCATCTAAAATCGGCACTAGGGCGTCTAGTCCTTCAATGGAGAAACGTTTTTGCCCCACATATGTGCGGTGAAGGAATTTCTCGAAACCTTCAACTTCATTCAATCGCTTAAGTAATAGTTCTTTTTTCTCTTTAGCCACTTCCGGGAACATTTTTCCGGATTCGACCATATCAGTAAGCCATTGCTTTTCGTCCAAGTCATTAACATGGTGAAATTCAAAGGCTATCGTTTTTGTATAAAGTTGTTTTAGGTATTGAACGGCTTCGTATCCGTCTTTCACGTTTTCAGGTGATTCTGGACAAATTAAGTCAGCCGGTATTTTCCTTAAATCATCTGCGGTCAATCCATATTTTTCAAAGTGAATTTGTTCCGTATCTAGAGCTTCTTCTTTTAAAGGATAAATATTTGCTGCAAGATGTCCGTATGCACGGATGTTTTCTGCTAACGTAACTGCAGACATTATTTTCTTCATTGGAAGAACTTCTCTAGTTTGTACAGTTGGTGCACTTCCGATTGTTGTTTCAGCCGATACATCGAATGAAGGAGGACCTGATACTTCAAAAAAGTTTTTCAGTTCCGGATCTACTTCTTCCGGGTTGGCTTGAAATAGATCGTATTGCTCCATGACATACCCAAGGTTTGGACCTGAAAAAGTTTTCCATGGGTCGTATGCCTTAGCGTCCTTGATGGTCATTTTGTAAACCCCCAAATTTTTCTCATAATTTTTTGCATTTCGTTTTATCTATCCCCAAATTCTTTCTTCTAAATTTTCCCCAAAAATATGATATATAATTAACAACTTTGGTTATTGAATAATAAAATTTTAAAGGATAAAACGTTTTCAGATGTTATATTAACATGTTTTTGTCGAAATATCCAAAGGTTAAACAACTTTATGCAACCTTTTTTAAACTATATTTTTGTTTAATTCGTCAAATTACGCTTTAAATTGACTTTTTTGCTCATTTAAGCCTTTTTTTCGCTAAAAAAAGATTTTTGTATTTTTGTATATCGTTTATATTTCAGGTATATTTAACTAGACTGAAACCCCTTACAATTCAATCAAACTTCCAAGCTGTTAAACTCAGATTGCCATATTGAAATGTTCTGTGAAGGAGAGCCGATTTTTTGTTGATATCTCCTGCTCCCATTGCGATGATCAATGGAATGAAATGCTCTTTGGAAGGCACAGCATCTGTACTATAAGGAGCGATTTTTGCATAATTAAACAAAGATTCCAAATCCCATTTCATGATTTTCTCTTCAACCCAGTTCTCAAAGTTGATTGCCCACCCCTCTGCAACATGCATATCCTTCTGAATATGGGTGAAATTATGGACAATTCCACCGCTCCCGATGATTAAAACATTACTTTCCTTTAATTCCCTCAATGTTCTCCCGATTTCATACTGCTTGTCCAATGGAAGTGCAGGATTAATGGACATAGATACGATCGGGATGTCAGCTTCAGGATACATAATGTGCAAAAGCCCCCATGCTCCATGATCTAGGGGGCGCCTTTCATCAAGTTGCCCCCATACACCTATCCTCGACAATAAGGTTAAAATTCGATCGGACAGCTCCAGGCACCCCGAAGCAGGATATGTTATCTGAAATATTTCTTCAGGATACCCTGCAAAATCATAAATGACTTCATGCTTCCCTACCGCTGAAATCATCTGATCTTCACTTTCCCAATGTGCTGACAAAATAACGATGGCAGTTGGTTTTTCCATACCCTTCATATAATCCTTCAAAAAAGAGGTGTAGCTATTTTTTTCCAGAGCTAATAAAGGTGTTCCATGTGATAAAAACAATGATGGCATCATAGAAACGATAAATCCTTTCGCAAAAGTAATCTAATCTCTTATCTTATACCTTAAATTACTTAACATAAACAATGTGTTCATCAATTAAATTGTATTTTTGGGGTTGTCTCGTCAATAGTATCAAAGGTATACCCTTCTTTTTTAAGATATTCAATAATATCAGGCAATGCCTTCACTGTATTTTTCATACTATTGATATCATGCAGCAAGATATTAACTTGCTTTTGATCTTTCGTGCCTTTTTGTACGGAAGTAATGATTTGTTGTTCACTTATTGATGGACTGATCCCATCTGTCGAATCAATCGTCCAATCGAAATAAATATACCCTTTTTCCATTAGTTGTTGAAGGATTCCATTAATGATGGGTTTAGTTGCAGCCTGATGCCTAAGACGATTATTGGAACCGCCAGGAAGGCGTACAATACGGCTTTTAACCCCAAACTCCTTTTGCAGCATGGTTTCAAGCCTATTCAAATCTTGAAAGAAGCTCTCGGTCGATCGATAAACGATGGAATAATCATGTGTATAAGAATGAAGGGCAATCGCATGACCTCGGGAAATCATTTCCTGATAGCATTCCTTTGCGTATGGTTCTTCGTTACCTTTAACGAAGAATGTGGCCTTAACATGATAGCGGTCCAAAATATCTAATATCTCCATCGTATTCAAAGAAGGTCCATCATCGAAAGTCAAATAAGCGACTTTCTGATTTTCCTTACTTTTTAGGATCGGTTCCATCTCTTCGGGAACCATTGCATGTACATGAATGGCCAGCACATCCGTCAATAACAAAAAAATAATGAAAGAACATACTATGGTGAGAAATAATTTAAGCGGATTCTTCATATGCTGCATCCCCTTCCTTTTGACCATTAAGATGTACCATTCAAGAGGTTTCATGCGCAATAAGGCAGCGGTAAAAAATACCGCTGCCTTATCCATATGCTTACCGATCGACATTAAAGTAACGTGCTTCCGGATGTGCAAAAACTATGGCTGAAACGGAAGCCTCAGGTTCCATCATGCATCCTTCAGTCAATTCCACGCCAATATCCTGAGGTTGTAACAGGCGGAATAGCTTTTCCTGGTCCTCCAGATTAGGACAAGCTGGATAACCAAATGAAAATCTTTGCCCGGTGTACTTAGCGGCAAACCGCTCTTTCATAGACATTTCAATCGGATCGCTTATACCTAAATCATCACGCATTAATTGATGAATTCTTTCGGCAAACCCTTCAGCCGTTTCGAGAGCAAGTGATTGAAGGGCGTGATTTTTCAAGAAATCACCTTCAAGCTTTAGTTTTTCTGCCCATTTTCTGATCCCTTTTCCGGCGGTTACCAGGAAGAAACCAACATAATCCATTTGTCCGGAGGAAACCGGTTTCGCGAAGTCCGCTAAACAAAGGTGCGGATTGGTATCTTGCCTAGGAAAGTCAAAAGTCTCCAATATCTCCAGGTGATTTTCCGGGTTGTAAACCAATAGTTTGTCTCCTTCACTTTGAGCAGGGAAAAATTGATAAATTGCATGCAAGCCGTAGTCGGGTTCCGTCTTTAAGAATTCGATCAATTCATCAACAAGCGCATTCAGCTGCACTGCTTTTTCATTCCCCTGCTTTAGCAATTCGGCGAGCTTACCTTTTAAGCCCAAATGATGTCCAATCAGCATTTGCCTATTAATGTATGGCTGGATTACATCCAATGGATAGTTTTTCAGGACGTGACGTTTGATATCACGCGGTTTTTGAACAGGCACATTACTCAAAGGCGCAGCTGCGGACTGCTTCCGAACAGGTTTTTCCATCGTGGCAGCAATGGCGGCATTGACTTTCGATTTTTCTCGTTTCTCGACTAACTCTTTTAAATACACCACTTTTTTGTCAGTGTCATGTAAAATATTCGTTACAGCTAAACCATCCATCGCATCTTTGGAATATAAAACAGGTCCTTCATATTCTGGTGATATTTTAAAATCGGTGAATTTACGGGATAGCGCTGCCCCTCCCACTAAAATAGGGGTATCTATTCCCGCCTGCCTTAAATCCTGTGCGGTTAAAACCATTTGCTGTGCTGATTTAACCAGTAACCCAGATAGGCCAATGATGGTTGGCTCATGTTTTCGAACCTCTTCAATGATTTGTTGCGGTGCGACCTTGATACCCAAATCAATGACTTCATAGCCATTATTGGATAGGATGATATCCACTAAGTTTTTCCCGATATCATGTACATCCCCCTTGACAGTAGCTAAGAGGATCTTTCCTTTTTTAGCGCTATCTTCAGAGTTTTCCATTAGCGGCTCAAGGTGAGATACAGCCGCCTTCATTGCCTCTGCACTCTGAAGCACTTCTGCGACAATAAGTTGGTTGTCGTTAAATAACCGACCCACTTCACTCATCCCATCCATCAATGGTCCATTGATGATTTCCAATGGGGTATCACCGCGCTCAATTGCTTTATTTAAATCATCAATTAATCCTTCTTTCGTTCCTTCGATAATATAGTTACCTAAACGTTCGTCCAATGGCAGGATAACACCATTATCCTTCTTCTCCGCTTTTTTACCACGATAGAACTCGGTAAAGATACCTAAAGTTTCTGTAGATGTCTCAAACAGGAGTGCCTCAGCCAATTTCACTTCCTCTTCAGGTATCAGAGCGAAACGTTCAAGTTTTTCTGTATTAACGATAGCATAATCGAGACCTGCTTTTGTACAATGGTAAAGGAAAACGGCATTTAGAATTTCCCTTCCCCTTGCTGGCAGACCGAATGAAACATTCGAAATGCCAAGTATCGTTAAGCATTCCGGATACTTTTCTTTGATCGCCTTTATTCCTTTCACCGTTTCTAAAGCAGATCCGATATATTGTTCATCTCCCGTCCCTACAGGAAATACCAGCGGATCAAAAATGATGTCACTTTTGTTTAGACCATATTTATTGACAAGCAAATCCACCGACCGTGTAGCCACTTCCAATTTCCGTTCAGCATCGACGGCCRTCCCAATTTCATCAATCGTTCCTACGACAACGGCAGCACCATATTGATGGATGAATGGTACAATTTTTTCAAAGCGTTCTTCACCATCTTCAAGATTAATGGAATTAATGATGGACTTTCCTTGTGAATGTTTTAATGCTTGTTCAAGTACGGCTTCATCTGTAGTATCGATGACCAAAGGGACTTTCACTTTTTTGACGACCTCTTCTACGAACTCCTTCATATCGCCAAGTTCATCCCCATCAGGATCGGCAAGACAGATATCAATGACATGGGCACCTTTTTTCACCTGGGCACGTGCAATTTCAGCAGCTGGCTCGTAATGCTTTCCACGAATCAGCTCCTTGAATTTTCGAGATCCGATAACATTCGTTCTCTCACCAACGAATAAAGGGCGCATTGAATCATCATAAATGAGCGGCTCTATGCCTGATACGGCATGACCATGGGCTGAGGTCGTAATAGCACGGGGCTGAATGCCTTCGAGGACCCTGGAAAGTTCTTTAATATGCTCTGGTGTCGTACCACAACAGCCCCCAATGATATTGACCCATCCCTTTTCGGCAAATTGCTTCATTTTCTCCGCAAGGGAAGTCGGTGACTCATGATAGTGACCCTCTTCATCCGGGAGCCCAGCATTCGGATAACAACTGATGGCGCTATTTGCTATATCTGCAAGTGTCCTGATATGGTCTATCATGAACTCCGGACCTGTTGCACAATTCAGGCCGACAGCCACGGGCTTCATATGTTCAACCGATAAATAGAAAGCTTCTATGGACTGGCCAGCGAGTGTCGTGCCCATCGGTTCGATCGTACCTGATATGATGACAGGCACATCTTTTCCTGTTTTAGCGAAGGCTGCTTTGATTCCCGAAAAGGCAGCCTTGACATTAAGCATATCCTGACAGGTTTCCACCAATAGCAAGTCCACCCCACCATCCAAGAGACCAAGTGCCTGTTCTTCATAGGAATCGGTTAAAATATCAAAAGTCGTTCCCCCTGTTACGGAAAGCGTTTTTGTAGTGGGACCCATCGAGCCAGCCACATATCTTGGCCAATCTTCATTTGAATACTTTTCACATGCTTTAACGGCAAGCTCGGCTGAAATTTTATTAAGCTTGTAAGCGATTGTGCTTATTTGGTATTCTTCAAGCACGATGCTTGTCGCTCCGAAGGTATTTGTTTCAATGATATCAGCGCCTGCCGCTAAATATTTTTCATGGATGGATTGGATGATTTCTGGTTGTGTCAGTGATAAATACTCATTGCAGCCCTCGAATTGTTCCCCGCCAAAATCCTCTGCTGTTAAATTCTCCGCTTGGAGCATGGTCCCCATCGCTCCATCAAGAAGGAGAATCTTAGTATCCAACTGTTCTTGAATCGCTTTTTTATTCATGTACTGCCACCTCTGATGTTTGTTTACTATCGACTTTTCTAATATATTTCGTAAGTTCCGCCGTCATTTCATAGCGAAGGAACGGAGTGATTAAATATATGCCCTTGAATTTTTCCCTTGCCGCGTCCACTAGCTCTCGTGCGATATTCACCCCTTCAATCCTTGACTTTACAGGGTCATCCCCCGCTAAAGCCATAGCCCTTCTAACATTATCAGGCAATTTGATGCCTGGGATTTCATTATGGATGAATTCGGCGTTCCGTGTGCTTGTCAAGGGCATGATACCGATGAAAATCGGGGTCTCTAAATGTTTTGTAGCTTCATATACCTCTTCAATCTGCTCCACCGAATAAATTGGCTGTGTCAAAAAGGATTGAGCACCACATGCAATCTTCTTTTCCATTCTCTGAACAGCTTTATCCAGATATTTCACATTGGGATTAAAAGCGGCGGCAATTTTAAAATTTGCCCGTTGGCCCAAACTTTGACCGGAATAGGAAAGACCTTCATTAAATTGTTTGACCATACTTATCAGGTCAAACGACGATAAATCATAAACCGAAGTGGCACCTGGGAAGTCCCCAATTTTAGAAGGATCTCCGGTGATGATCAATAACTCATTCAGCCCCACTGTCTGCAGACCCATTAAATGTGACTGCAGGCCAATTAAATTCCGATCCCGGCATGTTATATGCACCATCGGCGTTACATTCAATTGGTTCTTCAGTAAATTAGCCAGTGCATCATTCGATATCCTTGGTGAAGCAAGTGAATTATCCGCTAATGTAATTGAATCGACCCCTGCTTTTTTCAAAACCTCAGCACCAGTCATGAAACTCTCTATTCCCAACTTTTTCGGTGGATCAAGTTCAACTAGTATCGTCCTTTCAGTTTTGGCCTTTTCGTAAAGTGGGATTTCCAACTCTCTATCAATCACTTTAATTATTTCTATTTCACGGGTTTTAGTTATTTTCTCTTTTACTGGTACCAAACTTCCAATTGCATTCTTTACAGCTTGAATATGCAAAGGCGTCGTTCCACAGCAGCCTCCTATGATCGTGGCACCTTGCTCACGCAGCTCGAGGGCACTTGAACCGAAATATTCCGGCACAGCTTTATAGACAAGCCTTCCATCCACATAATCCGGAAGGCTGGCATTAGGATAAATGGCAATCGACGCTTGCTTTGGCAAACTTACTTCTTCCAAGGCCCTAATCATATGATGTGGACCGAGACGGCAATTCACCCCAACAACATCGGCACCCAATTGCTCAAGTTTTTGAAAGGCTTCATTTAAATGGATTCCATTTTGAAGATTACCCAGTTCATGCATCGAAACATTTGCGATGATCGGCAGTCCAGTTTCATTTTTAACGATTTGCAGGACGGTTTCAAGTTCTTCCAGGTCATAGAATGTTTCTAGGAGAATCCCATCAGGATTTTCCATCAGCAGACTGTATAGCTGTTCTCGAAAACCTCGCTTTATCTCTTCAATGCTTAAATCCGATTTCCTGATACTCCGCTGTGCCCCTATGGTACCGAAGACATATGCCTTTCCTTTTGCCGCTTTTTTAGCAAGGATGACTCCCTGGCGATTGATTCTGCTTACTTCATCTTCTAGTCCATGGCGTTTCAATTTGTTGAAGTTGGCTCCGTAGGTATTCGATTGAAGGATATCTGCACCAGCTTCCAAATAAGCACGGTGGATGGACACTATTTGATCTGGGTTCGTACAGTTTAATTCCTCATAACATTGATCGATGCCATTAGAGTACAGTAAGGTCCCCATTGCCCCTTCCCCAACCAGCATTCTTTCTTTCACTTCTTTACGAAAATTCATCATTACATCCTCTCTCAAAAACAATCCTGTTTTTGTCGTTTTCTATGAGTATGAGAGAAAAGAAAAAAAAACCTTCTCAAAGAAGAAGGTTTTTTGAAACATTCTCCTCATCTATCAAGCTCTGCTTGTTGGATTTAGCACCTTTGCCTAAGCTGGTTGCTGAGGTTTCTTCGGGCCAGTCCCTCCACCTCTCTCGATAAGATCCATTTATATAATTTTCACAAGATTTCAAAATTTGATTATATTTAATTTACATTAATAATCTGTCAATTTCAATACCTGATCGTCATTTTTTTCACTTTTGCAAAAATCATTCAATCTTTTGCAGCTTGAACTCTCTTTAATATCCTTTGTTTCCAGGCTTCCGCTAACGGATCCAGTTTAAGTAAAGCGTTTGCGCCTTCCAGCCCATCTCGTTTATGAAGGATCACCTCTGCTGCATAATGAACTGAAATTTTTTCTTGCAAACGATCTATTAGCACGATTTCGTTTTGTTTATTTATCGTTCCTTCTTGAAGTACTTTTGCAAAATAACCAGTGAAACTCGTTTTTAGCACGAGTTCCAAAAACTTAGGTTCTTGATTGAAGTGGGAAATGGTCGAACAAGGAATCCTCCCCTGGTTAATTTGAACAATCACTTCGCCTATTTGATAAATATCGCCGATATATGTTGATACCTCCGTCATCCCCGCTATGGTTAAATTTTCACCGAATGCAGGGATATCCAGCTTTTTAGAGAATTTTTCATTCCATAATGAATAATGCTCAAAGGGGTAAAAGCACAAAGCCCGATCAGGACCCCCATGGAACTTTACATTACCTACCCCATCACCAATTATGCCAGATCTAGTTACTGTCACATTATCCTGTGCTTGTTTATCCATGGCTGAAAAGATATCGATATTCGAAAAATTTTCCTGTTTGGGCCTTCCGGCATGAAGCGATTTGATTTTTCCATTTTCCATTTTTAACATCATCTTCCGTTCATTTTAATTTATATCATCCCATATGTTTAAATTATACTAAAAATCCATTTTTTCTGTAATTATTTATGAGAATATAGTGGATCGGAACATACAAAATCCCCCATGATCCGTTAAGCGGTCGAATATCATTGATTTCCAGAAAAAATCATAGGATAGTTTAGTAATTTTGTTGCTATTTCAGAATTAAATATGGTAGAATATGAACACAATATATAGTCGAAAACTACAACCGTTCGCCTATATGTTGATTTTCACGATTGAATTCCTCATTGTCGCTCTTTAGGGAGCGAATTTTTTTGCCTTCATTTTCATCCACTATTTTCTTTTAATCCCATTAATCGGGACATATTGATCCAATACCTATTTGTACATGCATTACTTATGTAATTTTAACGAATTATTTCTTTGTAAAGTCTTTCATAATCTTGCCATTCCCTTGGCTAAAACGAGCAAAAAGCCGAGCGACATAATGCGTCTTCCGCTCAGCTTCCTGTTTTATGCTTGTTTCTTTTTTTTCGGTGCCGCTTTCTTTCGGGTCGTCTTTTTCTTTTCCGGTTCATCATGTTTCGTTCGGTCAATGGATGCCTGTAAAGCCTCCATTAAATCTGTTACATTGTTGGAAACTGGCTCTTTTGTTTTGGCTGTAATCGTCGTTTGTCCCGTTTTCTTCGATTCAATCAATTCAAGTAATGCGGTTCGATAATCATCGGTGTATTTTGCCGGATCGAAAGTAGTCGTTAATTGATCTATCAATAACACGGCAGTATCTATTTCCTTTTTTACAATGGTATCATTAGCAGGGATATTCGGTACATCCGCTGTTGAACGAACTTCATCCGGATAATGGATCGTTTCCATCACCAAGGTATTATCAACGACTCGAATTACCGCCATTTGTTCTTTTGAGCGTATGATGATTTTCGCTAACCCTACCTTATCCGATTCCTTGAGGGCCTGTCTCAGAAGGGAATAAGCCTTTATCCCTCCATCATTAGGCGACATGTAATAACTCCGGTTAAAATATATGGGATCTATTTCTGCTATTTTAACGAAATCCACAATTTCCACGGCTTTTTCTTCGTTTTGTTTTTTCAGTTGCTCTAGTTCATTGTCTTCCAAGACAACAAATTTTCCCTTTGTATACTCAAAAGCGCGGACTATATCATCCTTACCCACTTCTTTCTGGCATACCGGACAAACTTTTTCGTATTTAATCGGTGAATGACATTCCTTATGCAACGTCCTTAAAGAAATATCCTTATCCTCCGTTGCAGCATGAAGTTTAATCGGAATGTTCACCAAACCGAATGATATGCTCCCCTTCCACATCGTATGCATATTCGTCACCTCATAACTTATTTTTAAAGAGAAGAACAATTTTATTATTCCCCTTTGTTCAAAAAAAACCGAAAAAACAATTGCCAACTCTAACACTTCGTTTTTTTGGCAAAATAATGTTAATCAATTATTTGCGGAGGTAAAACTAAATGAAACCAATGCTGCCAACCTATTACCCTGAAGCCCCCACCTCCAAAGATTGGCGTTATGAGGTCAAATATGACGGCTTTAGGGCAATTTTAACGATAGACTCCGATACGATAAGCATCTCGAGTCGAAACGAGAAGGAATTATCACCACAATTCCCAGAAATCATTGCGTACATCAAAAATTTGGACCTGGAAGATTATCTCCCGCTACAGTTAGATGGAGAGTTGGTTTGGCTTACCAATCAAGCAAAGGCCGACTTTTTCCAAATCCAGTGGCGAGGGCGCCTTGGGAAACAATCCTTAATTTCAGAAAAAGCTCATTTTTCGCCATGCCGGTTTATTGCGTTTGACCTGATTCGCATCAGCGGAAAGGACATAGCTGCTAAACCTATGGAAGAACGAAGAGGATTGATGCTGAATATGGGTGAAGCACTTGGTTTTCCTATGCCGCCTGACCCCAACGATAAGGCTTTGATCCAATTAATTGAGAGTTTTGACGTTTTGGATAATGCCTTGAATAAGGTCATCCTATTAGATGGCGAAGGGGTTGTCGCTAAGGAAGTTCGGGGTACTTGGCAAGAAGGAAAACGTACTACATCTTGGATCAAAGTGAAAAATTGGAAGACCGTTTCTTGTTTCATTACAGCATTGCACAAAGAAAATGGTTACGTTTCCCTCGCAGTTTTAAAAGAAGGTGCCGCAACGAAAATCGGAAGTGTTAAAAATGGACTGAGTGCTCAAGATAAAGGGATATTGCATGAACTGATCAAGCAAAATGCATCAGATGAGGATGCACAATTTTTTTATATCCATCCATCCATTTGCATCGAAGTTCAATTCCTACACGTATATGAGGAAAATGAATTGCGTGAACCTCAGTTTTCGCAATGGCTTTTACAAACGGCTCCCGAAGAATGCACATGGGAGAAATTCGTGATAGGCCAGTACACGTTTCCAGATACTGTACAAATAACCTCCAAGGATAAACCGCTTTGGATAACTGGTAGAAAAAAGGTGGTAAAAGTTGAATACCTCCATTATTTAAGAGAGGTTTCATCCTTCTTCTTACCTTTCTTAAAGGATAAACTGCTTACGACAATCCGTTATCCTCATGGCACTATGGATAAAGAAAGATTTTTCCAGAAAAACAAACCTGATTATGCGCCGGACTTTATTAAAACGTTCATGGATGTGGATATCGAGTATATGCTGTGTAACGATATTGAAACGCTTCTTTGGTTTGGTAATCAACTTGCATTGGAATTCCACGCCCCATTTCAGAAAGCGGGTAAAACAAGGCCCGACGAAATCGTCCTGGACTTAGACCCTCCTTCCATCGAATTTTTCTCATTGGCGATAAAGGCCGCACAGGAAATTAAAAAAGTGATGGAATCATTAAGGATAAAGGCTTTTGTAAAAACGTCAGGTAACAAAGGACTGCAAATTCACATCCCTCTGCCTGATGACAGATTTACTTATCAGGAGACACGCATATTCACCGACTTTCTCGGCGACTACCTAACCAGTTCCAACCCAAATGATTTTACAACGGAAAGAATGAAAATAAATCGGCATAATCGACTTTACTTGGACTTTGTACAGCATAGTGAAGGAAAAACCATAATTGTTCCTTATTCCCCACGCGGAAATTCTTTCGCGGGTGTGGCCACACCTTTGTTTTGGAAGGAAGTGGACGAAAGTCTCCAGTTGAAGGACTATACGATTGAAACCGTACCAAACAGATTAAAAAGGGAAGGGTGTCCATTTATGGATTACAGACTTGTCGATAATGGCCCAGCCTTTTTGGAAGTATTGTCATTCCTAAAACAAAAAAAGACCAACTAATTGTTGGTCTTTAAATTTATAATGTCGTTTTCAAATAACTTTGAACTTCATCCTGCAGCTTGGAATATAAGCTTGTTTCCGATTCAAAAACCTGTTTTTCAAGCATTTTGAATTTTTCGGGCTGATCTAAGTTTATATCGATCAATACCTTGAATTCATATGTTGCATTCCCGATTAAATCTATTGAATACTTTTGGCTTTCTTCATCATGATGGACGACGCATTTAACTTTTCCACCGTTATTATAGACAGATATTTCACTTTCCAATGAGTTAATTCCAACAGAGCATGTTACTAGGCTTGAAGCTGACATCGCCGTTCCACATGCATTAGTGAAGCCTACTCCCCGTTCAAATGTCCGCACATAAATGCTCCCTGGTTCAAGCTCTTTCACAAAGCTGACATTGACACCATCAGGAAAAAGCGCATTCGGTTGATTGACCTTTGTCGAAAGGTCTGCCTGCAAATCACTTTGCAAAACGTCACTATCGACGAGCGTGATTAAATGTGGATTAGGAACCGCCAATGCCGAAAATAAAAGGGTATCATGAAGTTCCGGCATTGGTTCGTTTAGCAATTGTTCTTTTGCTAATACAAGAGGAAGATCCTTTACATTAAAACTTACCGGGGAAATTTCCACCTTGAAAGTCGGGATGCCCTCATAAATATCTTCCGTTTTCTCCACGAGTAGATTTGCCTTCATCGTTTCCACAATCATTTTATCGAGCCCTAGAACGTCGTTCGCATAACGCGCAACACAGCGAAGTCCATTGCCACACATCGAAGCTTCCGATCCATCCGCATTAAAAACACGCATCCGGCAATCAGCCTGTTCACTTTCCATTACAAACAAAATACCGTCCGCTCCAAGCTTTTCCCTATTGCATAGGGCCTTCGCGAAATTTTTTCGCTCTTCTTCAGTAAACGTCAAGGCCGTAGTCAATTCATCAATTATTAAGAAATCATTACCTGATCCATGGCTTTTTAAACCTTCAATAATCATCCTGTCACATCCTCTAATATGCTGCTAGTCATTTATCATTTTTTAATATTCTATATCATAGCATTTTCAGAATGGATGTGTCATCGAGTAATTCACAATAAATCCATTTTTTTCGTCAAAAATATACAATAAGAAGAGCGGTTGGAATAAGAGAGAACTCATTCCAACCGCTCTTCCATAATATTAACCGAGCATACTGATGATGAAATAGACGATAAACATTCCAGCACTCACATACATCGGGGCTGACACTTCTTTCGCCTTTCCGGTAACAAGCTTCAAGAACGGGTACAGAATGAAACCGAATGCCATTCCATCCGCGATACTGTATGTGAATGGAATGATCGTGATGATCATGATTGCAGGTATACTCTCGGTTAAATCGCTGAAATCCAGCTTTTTAATGTTTCCGAGCATCAAAATGCCAATAATAATTAAAATGGGGGCAATGGCGCTATCAGGGATCACTTTAATCACTGGTATAAACAGCAATGATAGAATGAATAGCAAACCCGTCACCACTGAAGTAAAACCGGTTCTGCCTCCAGATGCGATTCCTGCTGCGGTTTCAACTGTTGCAACGGTAGGGCTCGATCCGAATATACCTGAAAATAAAACGGAAACACTTGTCGCCTGCAGCGACTTTTTATAGGCGTCCTGGCGGTTGATACTGTCTACATGCCCGTGTACAAGACCAATATTTTCAAAAACAAGAACCATCGTCATCGCAAATACACTTATCCAGAATTCAATTCGGTCCGCTTCCATGAACGATAATGAAAAGAAGAGATCGCCGTAGGAAGCTGTGTCTATGCCTGAAAAATGGATTTCCGATAGTTGAACCGTCCCGAAACAATAGGCAATAAGGCTACCTGCCAGGATGGTAATCATGAAGTTACCGGGGACATTCTTGATGAATAGCGTGATTGCCAGTAAAAAGGTTAACACCGTTGCACACACTGCTGGATCGCTTAAATCTCCCAATGCGACGATAGATGATGAACCTCCCGTGATTATCCCGCCCTTCTCGAGACCGATTAGCATCAAGAATAAGCCAAGACCAACAGATATGGCTTCTTTTATCGAACTTGGAATTGACTCACTGATTAACTTAGAGTATTTTGTAAAAGCAATGACTACAAAAATAACCCCTGAGATAAACACAGCACCAAGCGCCGATTGCCAAGATAGACCCATCCCTTGAACCATGGTATAAGCAAAAAGGGCATTTACGCCCATTCCTGGAACGAGGAGGATTGGGACATTCGCCCAAATTCCTATCATGACACAGCTTAAAGCAGATAAAAGAATCGTGGCAATCACTGCACCATTAACTGGTATGCCCGCTTCCGATAAAATCAGGGAATTCACGATGAGTATATAGACTATCGTAAAATAGCCGACGACTCCAGCAAGGATTTCACGTTTTCCATTCGTTCCATAGTCTGAAAAGTGGAAAAACGTTTCCAAGTTTAATTTCTTCATGTTGTATCCTTATAAAATTTATCCCTCGCCCACCCGTTTGTATTAGTGACAAACTACACTTCGCGATTTTATCAAAAAAAAGGATAAAAATAAATAGTATTGCTTAAAATTTGAAAAAAACTGCCGGAAATAATCCCGACAGCTTCGATAAATATATTATTTTTGTTCTTCCGCATACCCATCGACTATCAATTCCAGCTTCCCTGTATCGGGTGAAATGATAAGACCATGTACAGGAATATTTTTAGGTATTAAAGGATGTCCTTTAATCACTTCCACACTTTTCTTAACACTTTCATAAACATCATCAAATCCGCGAAGCCAACTGCGAATATCTATTCCTGCAGCTCCAAGGGTATCGATGGTGCTCTGTGGAATATCACGTTCAACCATTTTCCCTACTACAGAATCTGCATCTACTGATGCCATTCCACAGTCATGGTGAGGTATGACGAATACTTCATCTGCCTTTAGCTCATAAATGGCAATCAGGATACTTCGCATGACACTTCCAAATGGATGGGAGACGATTGCCCCGGCAGTCTTCAGGATTTTGACATCGCCATTTTTGATATTCAAGGATTTTGGCAATAGTTCAACGAGCCGAGTATCCATACAGCTTATGATGACCATACGTTTCTCAGGGAACTTATCCGTTCTATACTTAACATAATCACCTTTTTCTACAAACTGTTCATTAAAATTAAGAATCTCATTAAGTAAACTCATATTTACCACCTTTTATTATGTAATCAATCTATGTATCCTTCTATAATTATATCAAATATTAAAAGGATTTGCTAAAGGATAACACTAGTCAATTTGAACGATGATTTAGAGTGGCTGCACAAAACCCAAAGACGATGATTTTAGGGATTTCATCAACATTGGATGAAAAAGAAAGTATGGGGGTATTTGTCTTGAATCGTCTCCCCCATTCCATAGGCATCCAACCTTCTTGGTATGAAACGATCTTTTCCCCATCTTTTGTGACTATCTCAAAAGAATTCACACTCCCCGGCGTTTGAATGGGCATCCATTCTGTACCGTCTTCCTTATATATCATTCCATTGATCTTCACGAATGAACGATTTTCTTGATACGATCCAATAAGGCCGCCTTGATCATCCATGATCGTCATTTTATTGAAAAGCCCTCTTTTGATATGGTACTTGGCTAACAAGCGCCCCTCATTGTCCACCAGTTCATATCGCTTGGCCAGGAGCATCGACAAGAAATTGGGAATCATCCACATGAACCACTTCATATTCAAATCACGTATCTCGCCCATTAGAGACCCATCAGGTGCAAAGAGAAGCAGCCGCAATGTCGGTGCTGGCATAAAAGTCAATAAAACATGTTCATTTTTTAATAACCCGGCATTCGTGCCGACGAATTCATCAGGCAATTCCTTAATTCTACTCTCATATATCCTGTGACTGATAAATTGGACAATACTAAATAAAATAAAAGGAAACGTTATCAATAGTATATTGCCAGGTATCAACGAAAAAATATGGCAAATGAAAAATACAACGGCCAAAACAAGAGATATCCAAGAGGCATTGAAATTTGAATTGCTCGTTTTTTGATAATATTCACGTATATTCATATTCTGCTCTTTTCCTCACCCCTTACAAGAAAGTTTGCCGCCTTAAGCGAACATTAATTAGCAGTACTACAAGCCGCCCGTCTTTCACTTCCTAAAGTGCATTGAAGTTGTTATCATATTACTTTATTCGCTTTAATATGATCTATTCCCTTTTTAATGAAGGTCAATTCCCAACATGGTTCATATAAAAAAGGACTCCGAATACGGAATCCTTTTACATCATTCTATAAAATCCTAAAAATTAAGGGGAACCTGTAATCCGTTCCTTCATAAGCCCTTACAGCAGCAATGATGGTGAATACGACTAAAGCTATCCCGATAACCGGCAATAGCAAGAATCCAATCAATACTATAGTAAGTATCCCTGCAACTATTGAATATACAGTGTAGGAAATGAAAAAATTCAGGTATTCCCTTCCATGATAATCCACAAATTGCGACGAGTCCTTTTTCAATAACCAAATCACTAAAGGACCGATAAATGCTGTAAAAAAGCTGATTACATAAATAAGGGCAGCAAACACTTTCTCATCTTTAGTAGGCATAGTGTCTTCTCCTCCTCTCTCATATTAATAATTACGAATCAGTTGAAAAATAGTTTCATTTTCCTTTCATTATATTCGAAAAAAGTAAAAATGGACTGCCTTTTCTTCATGAAACCCCATTGGCAATACATTTAACGAAAAATCCGAACATGTTCATCMGTCTTGTGCATACAGATTAAATAATGGATTGTCCCATACCTTCTAGAATGGAGTGATGTTTTTTTGCTGAACGATTTTCAAGCCTTCATCCTTGGAATCATTCAAGGCTTGACTGAGTTTTTACCTATTTCAAGTACTGGACATTTATATTTAGGACGGCATATATTCCATCTTGACGAGGCCGGCATTTTTCTTGATACCATGCTCCATATCGGTACATTGCTGGCATTATTGGTCGTCTACAAGAATGACATTATTTCAGTTTTGAAAAACCCTTTCTCCAAAATGACTCTGCTTCTCATTGCAGGGACGATCCCTGCAGTGATTGCCGGCATTTTACTTGGGGATTGGTTTGATGGCCTTTCAAAAACAGGGGTGACCATTGGCTGGGAATTTTTAGTGACCGGGCTGATTTTATGGGTAGCGGACGGTGTAAAAAAAGGTGGCAAGTCAATTAATGAAATTTCCATTAAGGATGCCCTGATCATCGGTACTTTCCAAGCTGCTGCCATCATGCCTGCTCTTTCGCGTTCAGGCCTAACGATAGCCGCAGGGCTCTTCTGCAGGCTTGATAGGGCCACGGCAGCTTATTTTTCCTTCTTGCTTTCAATTCCAGCCATTACGGGGGGCATTGTATTTCAGATGAAACCAATAATTACAGGAGAAGTTCAACGGCTTCCAGTCACTTCGCTTTTCGTTGGTACCCTAGCCGCAGCAATCTTTGGTTATATTGCTGTAGTATGGATGATCGATTTCTTAAAAAAGCGTTCACTCAAAATATTCTCCATTTATGTATGGGCCCTCGGGGCGATCATTTTATTCATGCAATTCACAGGGAAGTTTTAAAGGAAGCATCAAGTTACCCTTGAAAAATCGGGCGAAGAAATCAGTTTTTCATGAAAAAAAGCAAGCGTTTGCCTTCAAATTTCACCCTTCATAAAAAAGTTGAAATTTGACGAAAAAAAAAGGCAAAAAACCTATTCCCAAACCGATTTTTTTTTAGTATTATACCTTCGTAAGGGTCTTTTGATTTGTATAATTTCTGACAATAAAAATAGGGAAGGCAAATGGTGCGCCACCGGTTTCCGGTTCTAGTGGGTTCGATTCCCACCCCGAAATTTTTTGATGAACGACTTAAAAAATTTCGAGGGTGGGCAGCGACTACGCATAAGAACTGCCCTCAAACGGAGGGACGGAAATGTTAAAAAAGAGAGATTTCACAGATTGTTTTTCTCTTTATGAACAAATGACGCATCCAGATGTCTTCCCTTTCGTGCGCCATAAAGTAGATTCATATGAAGAATATGTTTTCATTACTAAGCAAACGATCGAGGCAGAAGATTCTGGGGAACTCATTTCACGAACAATCTTGGATGAATGGGAAAATCCCATCGGTTGTATTTCTTTATACGATATTGAAGATGGTGCAGGTTTCTTAGGCACATGGCTTGGCAAGCCTTTTCACGGGAAAGGGTATAATGCCATTGCAAAGGACGCTTTCTTTAAAGAGCTTTTTTTCGAGCTCGGTTTGGAAACGGTATTCATGCGTATTCGCAAAAAAAATATTCGCTCGATTAAAGCCGCGGAAAAGCTTCCATATGCTGTTAATGCCAACGAAACAAGAAAGTCCCTTTATGATCAGATCAATCATGAAGGAGATATCTTCGATTTGTATGAAATCCCGAAAGATTTATACACCTTTCATATCCTTAGACAGCATGATGATGACGAACAGCAGTTACTTGAAGCATAAAACGAAAAGCATTTTAAGATGGCTTTGTTTATCTTTTCATATAATGGTCAGGAGCTTCCAATATTGGAAAGCTCTTTTTTCCATTTTCACAGGATGTTTAGGAAAGATTACTACAATTCCCTATTCATTTCAGGGATATTTTTTTATAATGAATACAATTGACCCATTCAAAAATATATTCAAAGAGTCATTGAAAGGACCTAATCATGAAAAAAACATTTGCTTTTATCGTGCAGCTTATCATGCTGCTCATCATTTGCAAGCTCGGCTATTATTTAGCCACTTTACTTCATTTACCTATTCCAGGCAACGTCATCGGCATGATTCTGTTATTCAGTTTATTACAGATGAAGGTTATAAAAGTTGAGTGGATCGATCTTACTTCAGGATTTTTGGTAAAGCACCTAGCCTTTTTCTTCATTCCAATTTCAATCAGTTTAATGACCATGGGATGGCTTTTCATTGAATACGGTTTGCCATTGGCACTTACATTGGGAGTCAGCCTGATATTTGGATTCATCGTTTCGGCTTGGGCTGTTCAAAAGTTATCCAATAGAGGAGAGGTTAAGCGGCATGACAGCGCTCATCACAACATATAGCATCTTGATAACCATCCTTTCCTATTACATAGGAAGGAAAATATATGCTAAACATCCATCACCTTTTACTACGCCCGTATTTTTCAGTACGGTTACAATCATTCTCATACTGCTGATCAGCGGTTTAAACTTCGAAGATTATTCACCGGGAAAAGACATCATCACCTATTTCTTGGGGCCAGCTACCGTTGCTTTGGCCGTACCACTTTATAAAAACAGGAAGATAATCGTTAAATATGCAATGCCGGCAATCAGCGGCATGATTTTTGGTCTTATGGTCACATTGATCATTGCCTTAGCCATTGCTAAAGCATTTTCACTTCCGCAGTTCATACTCCAAGGATTGGCGGTTAAATCAATTACAGTGCCAATCGCAGTAGAAATCACGGAACTTTATGGTGGTAATTCTAATATTTCAGCAGCCTTCGTCATTTTGACTGGGGTGCTGGGTACGATGATCGCTCCAAAAATGATGGATAAATTAAACATAACGATGCCCTTTGCGCGTGGTATCGCATATGGTACGATCGCTCATGGCCTTGGAACGGCTCAAGCCGCTCAGGAAAGTGAGTTTACCGGGGCAGTCGCAGGTGCGGCAATGGCTATTGCAGGTATCCTCATTTCATGTTTCTTTCCGTTTATAAGTCATTTCCTATAAAAGAACCGCAACGTCAATGACGTTGCGGTTCTTTTATGATTTATCCTTTTGCAGGTCGTCATATAAACGTCTTAGAATATATGATTTATACAGCTCCAGCTTTTTTTTCTCGATTGGATGATAGTTAATCCCTGCGGCTTTTAATTGCTGAATGAACCATCCTTTAGAATATTCATAAGCCATTCTACCCCCTCCTCTGTTCGAAAAAGATATGCTTCAATGAGGGGATTGATACTTATTTTTTTGCGGTCATTACTTCAAGTAATAATTCATACATTTCCGCTGCCGTTTTGAATGGGCGTTTTTGTCGCATTTTCTCCTGATAACCTTCCGATTGATTCACTAAATCCGCTAATGTAGCATGAAAGATCCCCTCATTTAGATCCTCTTCTTGAATGACTTTACAAAATCCCTGTTTTTCAAAGCTTGAAGCATTTAAGATTTGATCTCCACGGGATGCATTGGCACTTAGAGGGATAAGCAACATAGGCTTTTGTAAACCTAGGAATTCAAATATTGAATTTGAACCTGCCCTTGATACGACGACATCAGCAGCAGCCAATAGATCGAATAATTCTTCATGTACGAATTCAAAGGGAGCATATCCCCTTTGTTTCAATTCGTTTTTCACATTTCCCTTACCACAAATGTGAATAATTTGGTATTCCTTTAGTAGGGCATCAAGGTTATCTGTAATCAAGTTATTGATTTTTACAGCTCCTAGGCTGCCGCCCATAACGAGTAAAACCGGTTTGTTATTCGTGAATCCACAAAATGCCTTTCCAGCGGAAGGATTTCCCGTAAAAATCCCATCGCGCAATACAGCTCCTAGATACATGGCCTTCTCCTTCGGAAGACCTTTTTCCGTTTCCTGGAAGGTAGTGAAAATCTTCGATGCAAGTGGCATGGCAATTTTATTGGCCAGTCCAGGTGTATAATCCGATTCATGGATTGCAATCGGAATTCTCAGCATTCTGCCTGCCAAAACGACCGGAACGGATACGAATCCACCTTTAGAGAAAATGAAATCCGGCTTGGTCTTTTTTAGGATTTTTCGTGCATCAAAAATCCCTTTTATGACCCGGAAAGGGTCTTTCATATTTTCAACAGAAAGATAACGTCGGAATTTCCCTACTGAAATCGTTTCATAACGGACCTCGGGAAATTCCTTTTCGATGATATTTTTTTCAATGCCTTTTTTTGAACCAATATAAGTAACATCCCAATCATGCTCTAAAAATTCCGGGATGATTGCTGCATTAACAGATACATGACCGGCAGAACCGCCTCCGGTAAATACTATTTTCTTAGTCAATATTTCCACCTTCCAAACTTAAAAAATCACTTTGCATCCATATTACCATATATCCATGCCATTAATAACTTGAAAAAGCAGTAAGTGAACCTTAAATTACCATGATGAATGTAATTATCGATTATTTTTTCCTTTTTTAACATGAATATATTATAATCTTAGTATTCTACAATACTACAAGATACATTGGAGGAGTAATACATTGCAAGAAGTTTCTGAATCTCTCCATCAATTTGATGGAATCGAAGCCTGGACCCAATTAGGAATTTCCATAGGTATTTTTCTAATCTTCCTTTTGCTTCGGAAAGTATTTACTAAATATATATTCAAATTCTTTCTTCGAATGGCAGAAAAACGTAAAGTTGAATTTGCGGCCAACTTAATGCTCGCTATCGAACAGCCGGTAARATTGCTTATCGTTTTGATTGGTGTTATTATTTCGATGCACTATTTCCCGCTTGACTCGCCTTCGACTGAATTAAGATTGAAAATATACAGATCATTTTTTGTCTTCTTATTCTTTTGGACGATTTTCAATATCAGTTCGATTTTAACTATTTTATTTCCGAAATTAGTAAGTAAATTTGGACTTGAAGTCGATCTAATCGTCATGCCGTTCTTTACGAAAATCATAAAGTTAATCATCATTGCTTTTGGTGCCTCCATTATTGCGGAGGAATGGGGTTTTAATGTCGATGGATTTGTTGCAGGGCTTGGTTTGGGTGGATTGGCTTTCGCTCTTGCTGCTAAAGATACCGTCAGCAATTTTTTCGGGGGTATCGTCATCGTCACCGAAAAACCTTTTACAATAGGGGATTGGATCAAAACTCCAAGTGTGGAGGGAACCATTGAAGACATCACATTCCGAAGCACCAAAGTTCGGACTTTCGCCCAAGCTTTAGTTACGGTTCCAAATGCGACCCTTTCGAATGAACCGATTATTAACTGGTCAAAGATGGGTAAAAGACAGATTGCCTTCCATTTGGATGTGAATGTTACAACGCCAAAAGAAAAATTGGAAAATGTCATTAGAGGCATAGAAAAAATGCTGATTGATCATTCAGAAGTACATCCGGAAACGATTCTTGTTAAGTTTGATGAGTTTAGTCATTCCGGCTTCAACCTTTACCTCTATTTCTTCACGAATGCGACTGACTTTGGAGGATATTTATCAATTAAAGAAGATGTGAACTTTAAAATAATGGAGATATTGGAGCAGGAAGATGTGCAAATTGCCATCCCTTCCCAGGCTTTCATTCTTCAAAAAGATTCAAATATAGAAGCCATGAATGATTTTGAATCAATGCGCGACTGACAAAAAGACTTGCCCTAAAACGGCAAGTCTTTTTCAACTTCAAATAAAAGCTTAAAACATCACGCGCTTCTGTGATATAATTCTTTCATTGTGTTGAAAATTTCAAATATTTATATTGAGGTACTTTGATGAACCAGACTTATACTAAATCGCAAAAGATCCGTATGTTATTTTATATATTGATACCTATCCTGATAACTCAAATCGGCCTATATGCCATGACTTTTTTTGATGTAATGATGTCAGGGCAATACAGTACGCAGGACGTTGCCGGCGTCTCGATCGGCAGTTCCCTTTGGACACCTGTGTACACGGGGCTAAGTGGGATATTGATTGCCTTAACGCCGGTGGTTTCACAGCTCGTTGGTTCCAGGCAGTCCAAATCCGTTTCCTATTCTGTGATGCAGGCCCTGTATTTAGCTGTCGCTTTAGCCTTGGTCATTTTAATCATTGGGGCGTTTTCATTGAATCCCATATTGACTGCCATGGATCTTGAAAGTAATGTCCACCGGGTGGCGCATGATTATTTGATCGCCCTTTCTATCGGGATCATTCCTTTATTCGTTTATAATGCGTTGAGGTCATTCATAGATGCACTCGGGCAGACGAGGATCTCCATGATCATTACCTTGTGTGCACTCCCGATTAACGTCATATTTAATTACCTGTTAATATACGGGAAGTTTGGATTCCCGGAACTTGGAGGAGTCGGTTCCGGATACGCTACTGCCATTACTTATTGGTTAATTGCACTGGTTGCCATCATTGTAGTGGTGAAAATCAACCCATTTTCGACATATAAGGTTTTCAATGAATTTTTCCGGGTTTCCTGGAAAGAATGGCGTGCCCTATTATTGATTGGGGTGCCTATCGGTCTGGCCATCTTTTTTGAAACTAGCATTTTTTCGGCCGTTACCCTTTTGATGAGTAAGTATGATACCGTGACAATTGCTTCGCATCAGATTGCCATGAATTTTGCGTCATTGCTTTATATGATACCGCTAAGTATATCCATGGCATTGACGATCGTCATTGGATTCGAAATTGGGGCATCCCGTTATAAAGATGCCAAAGAGTACAGCTGGATTGGCATCTCGATGGCATTGACGATGTCGCTCGTTTTGTCGACCATCCTATTCCTCTTCCGCGAACCTGTCGCATCTGTTTACACTAAAGATCATGAGGTAATGATGCTGACATCACATTTTTTAATCTATGCCATCTTCTTTCAGATATCAGATGCCCTGCAGGCACCTATACAGGGTATATTGCGTGGATATAAAGATGTAAATGTCACGTTTGCGATGTCCCTTGTCTCATATTGGATTCTTGGGCTTCCCATTGGCTATTTCTTTGCACAGTATACGGATATGGGAGCCTTTGGGTATTGGATCGGCTTAATTTCCGGCTTGGCCCTCGGAGCGATAGGGTTGGCTGCTCGTTTAAGGTTCATACAGCAAGTAAAGTATAAAAAAATGGCATAAAAAAGAGTGGGGCTGGATTACACCGGCCCCACCTTTTTACCCTAAACCACTAGGCTTTATATAATTTCCCAAGAACATCCTTAGCTCCTGTTACCGGTATGACGCTACCGGTAATGAAATCTGATTTTTCATCACATAGGAACGTGATGACCCTCGCTATATCCTCCCCTGTACCTGGTCTTCCGACTGGAACCGTATCATCCTTTTCTCCTCTTGCGACCCTAATTTCCTCTTCTTTCCAATCACCTATGATATCTCCAGGACAGACCATATTCACGGTGATCCCATGTTTAGCTTCTTCGGCAGCCAAAGTTCTAGTTAAGGAGGTCAACCCGCTCTTTGCAGCGGCAAAAGCAGACCGATATATCCAGCCTGGTGCAGTTTCACACCTCTCAAACCCTAAAGTGATGACTCTGCCCCATCTTCTACTGCGCATTTGCGGAATAAGCTCCTTGGCAAAATAGAAAAAACCATTTAAATTTCCATCCATGATGTACTTCCATTCATCACTGCCATATTCAGTCATGGGCTTGCGATCATGCATATAAGGCCCTGCGTTATGAATGAAGATATCAACATGGCCAAAAGCCTCCAAGACCAACTGCAAAATATTTCGGCAATCTTTCTCACTCGACGAATCACCTTGAATCGCAAGTGCCTTTACATTGTACTTTTCCTGCAATTCATCCACTAATGCTAAGGCTGCCTTGTTACTTTTTCGATAAGTAATGATAATGGACATACCATTATCCGCAAGTGAAATTGCCATCCTTTTGCCGATTCCCGTTGCTCCACCAGTAATAAAAGCTACTTTTTCATCCACAGGATTACCCTCTTTATCTAATGGATTTTACTTAATTATACATAAGTTTGACCCATTTTCTATAATTTAGTAATTATAAAAACGAACCTATAGGCTTTAGCCTGCATAAAATATAAGAAATAAACCTGTCAGCCAATTAGCAGGAGAGAGGAATTCAATATGTTTCCCTGGAATTCACTTTTTTCTTTAAAAAATAACATGAACCAAAAGGACTTCATGAAAAATATGCAGCAAAGTGATGTACAATCGTTCATTGAAAAGGTATTTTCACAGGTCATCCCTGACAATATGCAAGGTATGATGAACCATAGTGAAGGCGGGGCACAAAAAGAACATGCCAAATCTGAACATCCTTTACATGCAGATGTTTTTGAAACCCATTTAAATGTCTTTGTAAGAATTCCCATAGAAGATGAATCTTGGCTAAAGAAAATGAAACTTTACCATACCTCTAACCAATCCATCATCGAGGGGATTCCAGAGGAGTCAGATCGGCATGTCATAACACTTCCCGCTCTTGTTAAGAAAAAAGGGGCATCCGCCCAATATAAAGAATCAACATTGGAAATACGCCTTCAAAAAAGTTTCAATACCCAGTATTCAGAAATCGATGTATCCGAGATTTGATTTGGCTTCAAGGGACCACACTAAATTTATGGTGCGGTTCCTTCTTTCTCTTGTTGTCAACAACCACCAGTCCATACAATTAGATTTCGGCATATTACAAAAACCAATCAATGGCACAAACCATGCCATTCCATTAGAAGTAATTGATCAATTGCGCACAAAAAAAGCACACCCCATGTTAATGGGATGCACTCTTCTATTAATCTATTATTTTCCGATGAATTGTTGAGTCCAGTAGTTACCAGATGCTACGTAACCTACTCCAATATGAGTAAAGCTAGGATTCATGATGTTTTCACGGTGTCCTTCGCTATTCATCCAAGCTTGTACCACTTCTTCAGGTGTTTGTTGACCTTGTGCGATGTTTTCGCCAGCTGATGTATAGCTGATTCCGAATTGTTTCATCATATCGAATGGTGAGCCGTAAGTTGGGCTATTGTGATCAAAGTAATTTTTATCTTTCATGTCTTGAGACTTGATACGGGCAACTTTGCTCAACTTAGTGTCGATTTTAAGTGCTGCCAAACCTTGTTTTTCACGTTCTGCATTCGTTAATTTAACAACTTCTTGTTCATAAGCACTTAATTCAGAGCTTGTCTCTGCTTTTTTATCAGTAGATTTATCAGGTGTTACTTCTGGTGCTTCAGGTTTTGCTTCAGGTTTTGCTTCAGGTTTTGCTTCAGGTTTTGCTTGGTTCGTTGTTCCAACTTCTTGAACCGGTGTTTGAACTGGTGTTTGTTGAGCCTGCGCTGCAGGTAATGTGAAATTGTATTTAGTTAAGTATTGGTCAAGGACATTTTGCATATCCTCTTTATTCATAGTTTGATAAGTTACTTGTTTTACAGTATCACAGTTGGCTGCTTCTGCTTGGTTAACTCCTACTCCTGTGAATATAATAGCTGCAGCTGCTGCTGCTGACATAAACATTTTCTTTTTCATTCGTATTTCCTCCTGTGATGTTCATTTTGTGTTGTGTTTTGCTTCTGGAATTATCATATCATGCATTTTTCGTAATATATGCACCATCAATTTCCATCAAATTCACAGGAGGCGAATGAGAGAATATTATTATTCAAGTTTCAGAGAAGTCTTGCAAAAATGCTTTAACTATCTATGTTTCTGTAAGTAGTATAAATACCCATATTTTTCTAGCCATTCCTTGTCAATGGTAGTTACATAGAACCATTTCCATGGAATACTAATAACTTTTCGTTGACATATCGTTTCCAAGCTACTTATTATGACTTTCATTACTTTTATGTTACATTTTTTTCGTTTTAAATTCGACATTAGACTTCATCATTCACCCCTATCCCCCCATGAGGATTTTACAAATAAAAAAACAATCCGGATTCCACCGAATTGTTTTGGTTTGGATTTTGCATTCATCATTTCATTTCATCATCTTTCATCTCGTCCATATCCTTTTTTCCACCATTTTGTTCCGGAGGGCTTGGTTTGCCTATGACGAATTTCTCCTTTGGCATGTTGTGCATATCCCTTGCTGTTACGTGGGCATATACATAATAGGTTCCTTCTTCTTCAAAAGTCTTTTCCAATTCATAAATGCCGTTTTCTTTATGTTTTGCAGGAATCTTTTCATGGTCTTTGCTATTTGCAAGCCAAATTTCAAAGCTGACATCATCCGCATCTGTCACTTCTTCATCCCCATAGGTCACTTTTGCCTGAAACTTCACAGGCTCATCCACTTTGGCATGAATTGGATTGACAGCTAAATCGACATTCAACATTTTCGGAATTTCCTCTTCCTTGCCGCATCCAGCCAATAAAATTAACGCCATGCAAAATAACATGATTCTTTTCATTTTTGAACGTATCCCCTTTTTATGAATTCAATTCTTCTCCTATTATAGGTAGCACTACCCTGACTTTTGTTCCTATTTTTTCTTTACTTTCTATTTCGATATTGCCATTTTGCAATTCCACCAATTTTTTGACGATGGACAGCCCAAGCCCTGACCCGCCATCAAAACGGCTGCGTGCTTTGTTCACCCGGTAAAAGCGATTCATTACATATGGTAGATCCGCTTCAGGAATCCCATTACCCGTGTCAGTAACCACCAGTTCGCAATTTTCTTTATACTGAATCAAGGTAATATTGATTGATCCTCCAGGCTCCGTATACTGAATGGCATTATCAAAAATGTTATGTAAGATTTGTTCCATCCTGCCTTCATCCCCAATAATAATCGGGTCCGGATCCAGATCGATTTTCAAGTCCAATTGCTTTTCTTTTATTATAGGTTCATAAATCACTAGAACATCTTCAATAAATTGAGCAAAGGCAATCGGGGTTTTAAATAACATGAATGGATCACTATCCATTTTTGATAAATCCATCAAATCTCCTACAAGCCGCTGCAGCCTAAGAGCTTCCCTTGAAATGAGTTGAAGGTATTTACGCTCCTCTTCATCATTTTTCACTACACCATCCAAAATGGCCTGCGTGTATCCCCTTACGTAACTAAGCGGGGTTCTAAGCTCATGTGCAACATTTTCAAGAAACTCTTTTTTTCTTTCTTCTTCCAAATGGATGGAGTTAGCCATATCATTAAAGGCTTTTGCCAGTTTACCTATTTCATCATGACTCCTTACCTGAACCTGTATGTCATAATTGCCCTCTGAGACTCGATGGGCAGCAGTCTCGATGTCCTTGATTGGACTGATTAGCTTTTTCAGCCATTTCGTAGTAAAAAAAATCGCGACAATCAAGAATAAAAGAACCGCTGCCATCCACTTTGCAGCAAATTCCTTAAGCAAGACCGTAATAGAATCCACTGGAATATACGTATAGATGATGCCTTCGAGGCGATTTCCGTCAATCAGGGGTATGATGGCCGCTACGATGTTCTTTTCAAACCTTTTCTCGTACCCCTCTTTTTCAACGGCTTTCCCGTCTAAAAGCATTTGCCGTTCTTCTTCAGAAATGAGGGTGTCATAATTGATTTCAAAAGGGAGACAGGCACTCAATTCCCTGGGATTGCTGACGACAAAGACCTCGCTGTCATTCTTACTGTTAAACCATTCAACTTTTTGCTTGAAGTCTTCACTGATTTCACCGCYGGTATAATCCTCACTAAGCAATGACGCTTCATTGACTAAATCTGTTTTAAGCTTCTCCACATAAAGATTTTTATAATAATATTGGGAAAGGGAGTAAGCGAACAGCACGGACAGGATGATGGCCGTGATGATGGTAAGCCATAATTTAAAAGAGAGGGACCTCCATTTATTAATCATTTCTTTTCCTCTATCTTATACCCGATTCCCCAGACGGTTTGAATGTAATCGGCCGCGCTTAATTTCATTCGTAACGTTTTGATATGGGTATCCACGGTACGTAAAGAGCCCCCATACTCCCCGCTCCATACATTTTCAAGCAGTTGTTCACGGCTAAGTGCCTGACTTTTATGACGCATGAGGAATAAGAGCAACTCGAATTCTTTCAAGGTTAAATTGATAGGGGTCCCTTCCACCAAAACCGTTCTGGATTGTAAGTTTAAGCTAATTTTACCGAATCGCACTTGGTTTAGATCCTCTTCTTTCAATGATAGTTTGCCTGTCCTTCGCAATACCGCTTCCACCCTAGCGACCAATTCTCCTGGATTGAACGGTTTGACGATATAATCGTCCCCGCCGAGCTTCAGCCCTTTCACCATATCCCACTCTTCACCTTTCGCACTGACAAATATTACAGGGATCTCCCAATTATCACGAATCTTTTCACATACCGAGAAACCATCCATACCTGGCATCATGATATCCAGTAGGATTAAATCCACTTCATGTGTTTCAACCATACTAATGGCTTCTTTTCCATTCGCAGCTTGAAGGCATCGATAACCTGAGTTCAGCAAATACATTTCAACTAGATTCCGCATATCCTCTTCATCATCCACGACTAAAATGGTGTAAACATGCATGTCAACTACTCCCTCAACATCAATTGGAATGGACCTTCGCCGACTTTGATCGTTTTTTTAACATCGACTGTTCCAGCATCCACTACATACACTTCATCACTATCATATCCAGCTACGACCACATCTTCGTTAAAGTTCKCCATTTCAAAAGGGTTGACGCCGACCACCTTGCTTTTCACTTCCTCATATTGATCATTCAATTTATATAAGGAGCTTGTGCCATGACTAAGGACAAAAATGCCTTCAGCATTCTCCAGGAACTTTATCGGCATGGTGGGAGCCTTCAACTTTTTCTTCAACTCTCCCGTTTTTGCCGAATAAATATATAGATCTTCTTCCACTTGATCTCCATGACCGTGTCCTCCGATCCATATTTCATCCTTTTCTTCCCTCAGCAATGAGCCAGTGCTGGAACTATGTATGGGAAATTCGAATTCAACCTTTTTCGTTTCAAGATTTATCACTGAACATTTGGTATCTCCAAAATTAATTACATACAAGCGATTCGCTTGCACACCCTGAAGAACGGTCAAAGGGCTTTTACCGACACTGACTACATCCTGTTCCTCACCTTCATCATTTAAAAAATAAATGGAGTGATTCGATTGATTGACTGCCACGATGCTTTTTCCATCATGTAATAACTGCATATTGACGATCCCTTTCCCAATTTCCCAACTGTTTATCAGTTTTCCTTCTGATAAAGAGTAAACTTGGACTTTCTCCATATCCTTTCCATAAAGCAGGATAGTATCTTTGTCTGCCAGGAGCAGGGCTCCGGTAAATGGTTCTGAAATATCCCATTTGGCAAATGGATGATAGTTTTCATCTATGAAAGTCAGGGAGGTATCCTTGATATTGACTGTCGCCAAGAAAGATTTACTTTTATTTATTTTTGTAAATGTATTACTGCCATTACACCCAGTAAGCAGTAAGATGGCAAGAAAAAGCCCAATGCCCCACTTCATATTTTAAGCTCCTTATTCATTAAATATCTATTTTTTTAAAATTTTAACAATGATTTGTGAAAAAAGTATGAAGCGGAAAAGAATATTCTCTAAACTAGCATCCGTATCACAACCGGAATCATAACCTTTCCAATTCAGTGACATAGGATATGACGATCGCGTTTTTCATTTCTTCTGAAAGCGCAGAACCCATCACGCGTTTAATACAGAGGTAAAACTTTTCCAGTACTGGTTTCCGGGCACGGGGGTGTGCATTTTCATCTAAAAGCTCGCGGCGAATGAGTTCCGATAATACTTCCCTTCCACCTCCATCCGGCACCTTACGATTATTCCATAAACTTAAATAAGCCTCCAGTACTGCTTCTTGCCTGACATTATCTTTCATATTATCCCTTCCATCCATCACTAATTTATACATATTTTTAATCAAGTTTGTAAAGACTACCTTAATATTACGATTACGCAATAAAAAATTCAAAAAAAGGAGTGAGTAAATTGTCTCAAGTATACCGCTGTCCGAATTGCCGGACAAATAAATCTCGCTTCAATCTCATTAAGCAAGTATCAACCCCCATTAAAAAGGATCCGCAATCCGGTGAAATCGTTGAACAATATTCGAACGATTCGCTTCAGCCTTTCCATCTAGCATATAATGGTCCAGAAATTCGGGTGCAATGTGCTGCTTGCGGATTAATTGAAGACGAAAAGACATTTGCCGCCTTTGGATTGCAACAATGAAAATGGTCAGACCCATTTATGGTCTGACCATTTTTTCAATCTTTTCCCACCGACATTTTAGCTGCGGTCTATGGCAATTGGAATGACTTTTCCATCCCCATATCCATCATCCAATAATGCATTCTCGATTTCAATGGCCTTTTCCCTAAATCTTCATCTAGATTTTTCATCGAATTCGGATAATCATTCTTATTCCATGGCAATATTACCGCCTCCTTGATAAGAAAGTCTCCTTTTATGTTTCTTTTTAATGGGCGGCAGACGTTTATTGGGCCGCTTTCGCTTCCAAAGCCTTCAACTGGCCGATGATAATTTCCCTATCCAACTTTTCACCGATAATGACGATATTCAATGGCATTTTCATCATTTCATTCATATACATCGGCATTCCGTATGAGTATTGGAATAAATGGGGGAGCTGTGAATGTGTAAAGGAAATGTATCCTTTCATTCGATAGACCGTTTCCGGAAGGCCCCTAAGCCAATCTTCAAAGTCAGTTTGTGCCACGGCACCCTCAAATGTGTGGACCACTGCAGTTAAATGCAAATGGTCGTGTACATCAAGCTTTTGATGGCCATTTTGCCGTTTTCTTTGCATCTGCTGCAACGATATCAAGGAAATGGCCGCATACTCCGTCAATAAACAAACAGCATCGGTGTTAAGCGCCTGTATCGAATATATCAGCTGTGCGGCCTCCATCTCACTTACAAGGTCCACTTTATTCAATAATATGAAATCCGCATGGTGGATTTGCTCAGCAAGCAACTGCCGAAGCTGTGGAGACAGTTCTTCCCGATCGCGCCACCGTAGTAAATCGACGACCGTTATAATCCCTTTATAATCCAGTCTTTTGGCGAAAAGCGGCGACATGATGCCATCCAATACTTCAACTGGATGGGCTGCGCCCGTCGTTTCAATATAAACGGCGTCCAGGTTGTTTTCAGTTAGCAATTCATGAAGCTGAACCTCCAGCTTATCCTGAATGGTGCAGCAAATGCAGCCGTCAAACAACTCCTTCAATGGCACTTCATCACCAATCAGGCCGCTGTCCACCGATACACTGCCGAGCTCATTCAAAAGGACGGCCACTTTCCTATTTGCTTCACTTTCCTGTTTTAATATATTTCGTAGAAGCGTCGTTTTCCCGCTGCCGAGAAATCCTCCTAATATGTAAACTTCGGTTGTTTTCATTTGTATCTGCTCCCATGATCCTGTAAAATTCGATTCCGTTAAATTTTATCATACTTACCTTTTAAAAGCACTTGCCCGAACCACATAAAAAACCAGCCCGTAAGCTGGTTTTTCGACAATGATTCATGCTTGAACTTCGTCTTTTTCGTAAATCGGCACCCATCCTGCCGCTGTAACGAAAATACGGACAGCTACAGTTTTTCTATCTTCTGCCAGCGTGAAATAATGCCGTGTGGATTCTGGTACACTAATAAGATCTCCTGGATTAAGCCGTACATCAAACCACTGCTTATCGCTGCCCTCAATGGCAAAAATACTGGTTCCGCCTGCTATGAAACGCACTTCATCATCTTCATGGTGGTGTTCCTGCTTAAAGTTTTCAAGCATTTGATCCAAGTTTGGATTTGCATCGGATAATGTGATGATATCTTGAGCTTTATAGCCTCTTCTTTCGGAAATTTCCGCTATCTCAGATTTGAAAGTTAAAAGGATTTCCTCTTTGTCAGCATCTGTCAGATCGTATTTTTCCACAAGATGGGCCGGTAATTTCGAAATGTCCCATTGTTCATAAATAACCCCTTGTGTTTCTAAAAAGCCTTTTACCTGTTCACCGTTTTCAATAACCTCGTTTGTTTCATGGAACCTAATCATCGCCATCATTCATCCTCCTCTAGGATTTTTTATCTTAAAGAACCTGCAAACGCCTTTTGTTGATTAAGCAACAGTTGATATTGAAATAAAAATTCGCAAGCTTCAAGTATTCTTTTTGCTTCGAGTCCGCTTATACCCCAAACCGTAATTCCATGATTGCGGATCAGCACGGCGCCAGAGTCTTCTTCGACATGTTGCTTGAACTTATCGGATAACTGTTGAATGTCAGCGTGATTATATATGATTGGAATCCGAAGCTCTGAATCTTCATCCCACCGTCCGGTCGCTTTTATGATTTCATGATTATGAAAAGAAACCTGACCTTCATCTCCGTACAATTCGGATATCACATTATTTTCAACTGTATGGACATGGAGTACACAGTTCGCATTGGTTTTCCCGTAAATAACGGTATGAAGCAAAGTTTCGGCCGATGGCCTTAGCTCCGTTTCTTCAACTGGTTTTCCTTTTAAATCCACCAATAAAAAGTCCGAATCCGATTGCTTCCTTTTATCCTTACCGCTTGCCGAAATATAAAAGAAAGGACTTTTGGGCTCGCGGATGGACAAGTTCCCGCTTGTTCCCATAAACCAATCCCTTTGGGCCAGTTCAGCTTTAATATCGGCTAGCTCCAGCCATTCTTCAGTATGTGTGTTCACGCCTTTACCTCCTCCCGCCGCTTTAAAATAGCAATTACATCATAAAACGTCTCAAAACCTTGATGAGGAATCCCTTCTCTATCACAATTCTCAAGCAGCATGTCACGGGCTATGACAAAATCGGCCTGTTTTGCCGCTTCAAAATCCGTTACTGAATCTCCAATAACGAGTTTAAAATCTTCCGGACCCGTAATTTTCCTCATAATGGATGGCTTACAGCAACCGCAATCCTTATTACATTGCTCATCACAAGCATGTGGCCACTCAATATAAATCTTATCCTTATCAAAAAATGCATGGTTGCAATAAACGGAATCTGCTGGCAAGATATCATTTAAAAGAGGTGCAATGAAAAAATCCATGCCCCCGCTTACAATATATAAAGGGATATTGGCTTTTTTCGTATACTCAACGAATTCATAAAACCCTGGACGAATGCCTGCCGTCTTTCTTACATATTGAATGATGTCATCCTTCAAGCCACTATCAAGCAAGGAAAACATATCACCGACCCCTGAAGATATACTGATTTTTTGCTGAAGGACATCGTCTTTCAACTTTTCCCACTCCGGAGGCGCAAATTTTTTCATGATAGAAATGATATTATCTGTGTTGGTGATCGTTCCATCGAAATCGCAAAAGATGATCGGTTTCATTATTTCTTACAAGCCTCCCCATAAAACAAGTGCTTTTTTTAGTCCTTCTTCCTCAGCCGCCGCTTCTGATAGGTCCTTTCCTGCGAGTACGGCTTCAACAGCAGAACGGAATGCCTTGGCACCGCCCTCTGCTCCGTCAGGGTGTCCGTGAATTCCACCTCCGGCATTAATGACACTGTCCAGCCCAAAATCCTTGATCAGGTTGGGAACCATGCCTGGATGAATGCCTGCAGAAGGTACAGGGAAGGCCTTTTTCCATGAAAATTCATCTTTTGTAAGAGCTTCAGCAATCGCTAATGTTTCCTTTTTTTCAAGTGCGACATTTCCATAAGGTGATGGGAACAAGGATAAATCCGCTCCTGATAACCTCACTAATTTACCAAGCAATAATGGATAGCCGATCCCATAAAATGATGAAGATGCCAATGCCCCGCTATATGCGGGGTGCGCCATGATCGGTAGTTTGATATGATCATGTTCACTCAAGGCTTGCAATACATCCAAACCATATGTATGAACGTTGAACAATAAAGCATCTGCCCCTGCTTCAGCCGCTTGCTTCGCCTTATCCAATAAATCAAATGTTTTCCCTGATAGATTGACAGCATATAAAGTTCGGTGGCCAGTGGTTTCAAAGACTTCATTCAAAATTCTTTTTCCCGTTTTTATTCTATCGAAAAATGGAGTCTGTTCCTGGTCAAAGAGAATCTCATCATCTTTAACTAGGTCGACACCTCCTAACGCTTGTTGCTTCAGTTGCTCATTATGGAAGGTTAGATCCCTTCCCAATACACCTTTAAAGATGCTCATCACCAGGGGCCTGTTAAATACCTCAATCTTTTCCCTTATGCCTGTAATGCCAAATTGCGGTCCCGGGAACGCTTTTTGAATAGCACCGACAAAATCCAGGTCGATCAGTTTTATTTCACCGTCCAATGAAAGTTTGCCGAAGACCGTCGTAAGGATTGCAGGTAAATCATTAGAGAAATTCCCAGCCGGATAGGCAATTTTAATTAGCGAACGGTACACTTTACGATTAAAGTAGCCGTTTGCCCTCTCTTCTTCAGATAGTGGCGTTACGGATACTACACGTCCCTTATGCTTTTCCAGTTGCTTCTGGACCAATTGGGGCAGGTCCGTCCATGTCCCCACAGTTAAACCTAAGGCAATGCTCTCTGCTTTTTTCTCATGATTTCCATTAAAGTCATGAATTAAATAAGTAGCGACTATCTCGCTCATCTGATCACTCCTATTACACGTTAGTAAACTCTCGAAGTCATTAACCTGGCATTGCTCTAAATGGCAAAAGCCCCTTCATATAAGAAGAGGCTTTAAAAAGCCATCTTCTTATCTCCCAGCCATTGGCTGCAAGAATTAGCACCGTGCCTTGTGGATTTCATGAAAATCCGGCGAAGAATTCCGCCCCATTTTACAATGGAATTACGGTCGGTTGCTGGGCTTCATAGGGCTAGTCCCTCCACCTGCTCAAAATAAGAAAACGCTGATATATAGTTACAAGTATCGAAAGATTTGGAATTTATTTTGTATTCTGACAGGTAATCCATACTTTGTCAATACGTTTTTAACCATTTAACGGTGGGATAGATTGGATACCTCAATCCTTCGTTAAAATAAGTTTAGTGTGCGAATTCGTTCCACAGCCTCTTTTAACCGCTCTTCCGAAGTCAGAAGCCCTACCCTTACGTAACCTTCGCCAAATTCACCGAATCCATTCCCTGCGGCAACAGCTACGTGGGCATGCGTTAATAAATAGTCTGCAAAACTCTCTGACGTAAAACCTTTTGGTACCTTGAGCCAGGCAAAAAACGATGCTTCAGGAGCTTTGACTTCCCAGCCGATTACCCTTAATCCCTCAATGAAAACATTCCTGCGCCCCTCATACATCTTCACTAATTCCTCTACACAGCTCTGCGAGTCAAGCAATGCACTTGCCGCTGCTTCCTGTATCGCCGGGAAGAGACTCACATAAAGATGGTCTTGTAATAGTTCAAGAGCCTCTATGACACTTTTATTCCCCATTGCGAAGCCAACTCTCCACCCTGCCATATTGTATGTTTTCGATAGTGTGTATATTTCTATTCCTACATCCTTCGCTCCCTTTGCCTGGAGAAAGCTTGTCGGTTTTTTTCCGTCGAACCCTATCGCTCCATAAGCGAAATCGTGGACCACACAAATTGAATGCTCTCTTGCGCGGGAGACGGTTTCATCAAAAAAACTTTCAGTTGCAGAAGCACCAGTGGGATTATTCGGATAGTTCAAGAACATCATTTTGGCTTTATCAAGCACGTCTTTATGTATAACTTTGTAATTCGGAAGAAAACCATTTTCTTCTGTCAAGGGCATGAATTCGGTTTTTGCCTGGGCTAACACTACACCTGAAAGATAATCCGGATAGCCGGGATCAGGGACCAGGATCGTATCACCTGGATTTAATAAACATTGCGGCAGTTCGACAAGACCTGCCTTTCCTCCAAAGAGAATCGCCACTTCACTATTTGGATCCAGCTTGACTCCATATTCACGTTCATAAAAGACGGCAGCGGCATCCTTTAAATATTGATGTCCCCGGAATGGTGAATATTTATGATTAATCGATCTTTCAGCGGCAGTCTGTAAACTTTTCACGATATGTTCAGGCGTCGGTTGATCAGGATTTCCCTGGCCTAAATTAATGACATCATGTCCTTGTGCCGTAATCGCATTGACTTTTGCGACAAGTGAGGCAAAAAACTGCTTTGGCAGGTCCTGAAGCTTTCCGGATTTTTCGAATTGCAACATTTATACACCTTCTCTGAAATTTCTTGAAATTCTAGTCACAAATGATATATGTTTATCATAGTCTTGTAAAGCATTTTTTACATGTGGGGGTTTTAAACGATGAAGTGGAAAATAGCCTGTATTCAAATGGATATAGCATTCGGGCAACCGGATATCAATTTTCAGGTTGCGGAACAATGGTTGGAAGAAGCAGCACGGTCAGAACCCGATATCGTCATTTTACCAGAGCTTTGGACAACTGGATACGACTTGACCAGGTTAAATGAGATTGCTGATCAAGAGGCGGAAAAAACGATTGAATTCCTTAAAACACAGGCAAGGAAACACGAGATTCACATCGTAGGCGGTTCCATTGCCAAAAAAACGAGCAAGGGTATCTATAACACCATGATCATCATCAATAAGGATGGAAAACTCATTAAAGAGTATGATAAGCTTCACTTATTTCAATTGATGGATGAACATCGCTACCTGCAGCCAGGTGAAAAAGAAGGTTTATTCACTCTTGATGAAAAAATATGTGCTGGATTCATTTGTTATGACATCCGCTTCCCGGAATGGCAGCGAGCCCATGCTGTTCAAGGTGCCGAAGTTCTATTCGTAACCGCAGAATGGCCTAAGCCCAGACTCGATCACTGGAGAGCCTTATTGATTAGTCGTGCCATCGAGAACCAAGCCTATGTTGTAGCCGTTAATCGTTCAGGTTCGGATATCAATAATATATTTGCTGGTCATTCCTTGATTATTGATCCATGGGGAGTTATCGTAAGTGAAGCGGGAGAAGAAAACGAACTATTGACAGGCACCTTGGACTTCACTAAAGTTACGGAAGCACGTAACAAAATACCTGTATTCGAAGATCGCCGGCCGGACTTTTATTAATTTCCCCATTGACAAACTATTTAAAAAGTTGATATTATTTTCCCGAAGATTAAAATTTCAGAATACATATACTCTTATCAAGAGCAGGCTGAGGGATAAAGGCCCTATGAAGCCCAGCAACCGACTGTAATACCATTGTGAAATGGGGCGGATCCACCGCCGGATTATAAAATCCACAGAGCACGGTGCTAATTCCACCAGAATTCATTTTTCTGGGAGATGAGAGGTCCGAAGCCAAAACTTCTGCCTCTTTCTATATGAAAGAGGCTTTTTTATTCTTATTTTGAACCTGGAGGGAAAAAAATGACTCAAAACCATTCGAATTTTAAAAGATTGACAAACGAAACAGCTGTAACCTTTGCAAAAAAACTTGGGTTGATCAATGCGGATGCCAGTTTAAACTGTAAAGAAATCGGAGATGGTAACTTAAATTATGTTTTTCATATTACAGAAACTGATACAAATAAAGGAATAATAATCAAACAGGCTGTCCCATATGCCAAGGTAATTGGCGAAAGCTGGCCGCTGACATTGAAAAGGGCTGCCATTGAAGCGAATGCACTTATTCATTTCAAAAGCTATTGCCCCGAATTCGTACCGCAAGTCTATTATTCGGATGAACAGCTTGCGATCACAGTCATGGAAGATTTATCGCACTTGAAAATCGTTAGAACAGGATTAATCGATGGTGATCCATATCCATTGCTTTCACAGCATATCGGTGAGTATGTAGCGAAGACGGCATTTTATACATCCGATTATCATTTAGAACCCTCTGCGAAAAAAGAAGTGGCCCGACACTTCACGAATCCGGAGCTTTGCAGAATCACTGAAGTCTACATTTTCACGGATCCTTTTTTCGAGGAGCTCCCCGGAGATTTCGAGGTGGAATTGACTGATGCCGCCAAAAGTATTTGGAATGATCAAGATGTGATACTTGAAGTCGCCAAGCTGAAACAAAGCTTTGAAACCGAGCAGGAATCCTTGCTTCATGGAGATTTACATACAGGAAGTATATTTGCAAGTGAAACTGAAACAAAGGTTATTGATGCAGAATTCGCTTTTTATGGCCCAGTTGGTTTTGACCTAGGTCAATACACAGCCAACCTTCTTTTTCAGGCAGTCACACGTAATGGCCCTGGAAAGGAAGAGATTTTCACACACCTCCATCAATTTTGGAATGCCTTTGAAGAAGCATATACTGAACTATGGAACACCCAAAATATAAGCCCATTCCGCAATGTGAAGGGTTATCTACCTTATTTACTGGCTAAATTCAAAAGGGATGCATTCGGTTTTGCCGGATGCGAACTGATTCGGCGAACCATTGGCCTTTCCCATGTTGCCGATCTAAATGTCATTGAAGATAAAGAATCTAGGATCGCTGCAAAAACGACAACATTGAAGATTGGTGCTTTTTTAATTAAAAAACGGGAAGAATTGGATGTTCCAGCTGTCATTGATGCGTTGAAAAACCATACACTTCCATTTTATTCAACCCTTTAAAAGGAGACCTGTACATGACGACACTAGCACCCTTACCATATTCAGTCCAATGGGATGATACCCATATTACATTATTAAATCAACAGGCCCTGCCTTCCTTAACTGAATTCATTGAACTTCATTCAGTTGATGATGTATACGACAGCATTTTGACATTAAAGGTACGCGGCGCCCCAGCAATCGGACTGACGGCAGCATTTGGCGTTGCACTTGGTGCCAAACAGGAAACAACCACTGAAATAGGGGAATTCAAGAAGAATGTAACGGGGCATATTGAAAAGCTCGCCTCTTCCAGGCCTACTGCGGTCAACCTTTTTTGGGCATTACGGAGGATGGAAAGCACCTTGCAAGCAGCACAAAGCATTTCAGCTGCCAAGGAAGCACTTGTAACGGAGGCCAAAGCCATCTTTACTGAGGATGAAGAAATGTGCAGGAAAATTGGGGAACATGGTTTATCCTTATTCGCTAAAGGTGATTCCATCCTAACGCATTGCAACGCTGGTGGGATTGCCACAGCCCGTTATGGAACAGCATTGGCTCCATTCCACCTTGCAAAAGAAAGGGGCTTTCCGCTAAAAGTGTACGCTTGTGAAACCAGACCTGTCCTGCAAGGGGCGCGTTTGACTGCTTGGGAACTGATGCAATCAGGGGTTGACGTCACCTTAATATCTGATAATATGGCTGCACATACGATTCTTCAGAAACGGATCAATGGAATTATAGTTGGGGCCGACAGAATTGCGGCTAATGGTGATACAGCCAATAAAATCGGGACATTGGGATTGGCCATATTAGCTAGGCACTTTAGTATCCCTTTTTATGTGGCTGCTCCATCAAGCACATTCGACCTTTCTATCAAATCCGGCTCATCCATCCCGATTGAAGAACGGGATGAAGCGGAAATCACCTTCATTCAAGGTGTACGGATCGCTCCGGAAAACGTGAAGACATTCAATCCAGCCTTTGACGTTACACCAAATCAGCTAATTACCGGCATCATTACAGAAAACGGTATCATTGCATCTGATTTTGTAAAAAACATTCCGCATTTTGTTAAGTGATCCAGGTCATTTTATTGCTATAAAAAGACGAGACGGATTTAAGTATCCCTCTCGTTTTTTAAAAGCAGATCAAATAGTAATATTCTTGCGAGGTCTATTATAAAATAATTTAAGTGATTTGAACAAATCACCTCTTTCGATTGATGTTTTCGATAACAAATGATGAATAGTTATTCTTATTTTGTAAAAAATTCTTGAAGTGCCTTCTTATTTTTAGTATAGTCCATTTCCAACACGGCTCCGGTATGGGGATATATTTCATCTTTATAGCTTCCTTCTACGGGGATCCTTAGAGTTTCAACGGTGTCCGGTGTATGGAAGACGGCTTCTGGACCCATTTCCATTATCGTTTTCACCCCAATATCAGTATTTAAATACGAAAGTCCTTGTTCGATTATACTAGGAAGGGCCGCTATCCCTTCGAAGGACGAGATTTGATTTATAAACGCTGATTTTAATTGAACCAATACTTCCTGTTGACGCTCTACCCTTCCAAAATCACTTTCATCGTCATGTCTAAAACGGACATATTTCAATATTTCCTCACCATGTAAAACATTTTTACCAACGCTTGCTTGAATACTCATATCATCAATAATTTCCTGATCCACATCCACCACTACCCCCTCAGGGGCAAGCAAATCCACCATCTTCACAAATCCCTGAAAGTCAATTACTGCAACATGATCGACCTTGACATCAAGGTTTTCCTGAATGGTTTTCTTTAGCAGCTCCTTTCCACCATAATAATAAGCAGCATTTATTTTGTTATATGCTGATTTATCCCCAGGGATTTTCACATAACTATCACGCATAATGGAAGCCAGCTTTAGTTTTTCCTGCTCTGGAAAGTATTTTGCCAGTATAATCGCATCTGATCGAGATTTACCCTCCCCGCGAGAATCAACACCAATTAACAGAAATGTTTTCACGCCTTCTTGGGTCACTTCTTTGGTTATCTTTTTTTCCGTACCTGCATTTCCATTTTGTTTGGGTAAAGGCGCATAGGTGCAACCTGCCAGAATCCAGACCATTAGATATATGAACAGTACCTTTTCTTTCATTACCTCACCTCATCGGAAAATTAACCATATCTTTTACCTTATATTGGAATACTATTCATTGAACGACAAAAAAGCCTGCCATCGATAATCGCTGACAGACTTTTCCATTTATTTGATTTCTTTCTTTAATACTTCAACCGCTTTTTTCACTTGTGTGTCGTTTTTTAGTATTTTTTCCCGTATGACCTGCATCAATTTCACGGTAGTATCATCTTTGATGGTACCAGTTTCTTTAATTTTTTGTTCCCTTTGGAACGCTTTTACCGCATTTGTAGTTGCTTCATCAAAGAATCCATCTATCTTACCAGGATCATGGCCTGCTACCTTCAGCATCTCTTCGGCTGCTTTCACTTCACTGGAGGAATCAGATGCTTTCAATTCCTTATCAGGCGAAATGTACGGAAGGCTGGCATAATCAGGAAGCTTCACAGTAATATCCGGCTTGATCCCTTTCTTATGAATCCAATTGCCTTCAGGAGTCAACCATTTGGCTGCCGTATATTTAAAGTTAGACCCATCATCAAAGTCTTGGGCAGTCTGCACAGTCCCTTTTCCAAATGATTTGACACCGATCAAAGGAATGTCCGCAGATTCACTGACAGCGGCCGCAACAATTTCAGAAGCGCTGGCACTGCCATCATCAATCAACACGACTACCGGTATCTTCAGCTCTCCATCATTCTTCGATTTATAGACTTCTTTTTTCCCGCTGCGATCCTCAACTTGAAGGACCACTTTCCCATTAGGTATGAACAGGCTTGCCATTTCTATTGCTTGGTCAAGCAGTCCCCCTGGGTTTCCTCGCAAATCCAATACCAGACCCTTCATATCCTTCTTCGACATCTCTTCAAGCGACGTTTTCAGCTCTTGGACTGTATGTTCGGAAAAACTGGTCACTTGAATTTTTGCAACTCCATCATCAAGCATTTCCGCATAAACTGTTTCAATCGGAATTGTGTCACGTTTAATCGTGAGCTCAATCGGTTCCGACTCACCAGCTCTTGAGATGGACAAATCCACTTTCGTACCCTTTTTGCCCCTGATTTTCAGGACAGCTTCAGAAGAGCTTAGTCCTTCAACGCTTTTACCGTTCACACTCAAAATGATATCATTCGGTTTTACCCCTGCTTTTTCTGCGGGGGACCCTTTTATTGGTGAGACGACCATGATTTTTCCATCCTGCTCCTGAATCTCTGCACCGATTCCTTCAAAAGATGAAGAGATGCTCTCATGGAAACTAGATGCTGCCTTTTTATCCATATATGCAGAGTAGGGGTCATCCAATGATTTAATCATTCCATTAATTGCCCCGTCAACCAGCTTGTCTTGATCAATCTTTTCATAGTAGTTACCCTTTATTGTATCGTATGTAGAATACAGCTTTTCAAATTCCGCATGTTTATCAGGTGCTAATGAATCTACTTTTTCATCTCCAAAGGTCAAGGCTATTGTAGTAATCCCTGCTGTTAGAAATATGACTAAGAAAATCCCCATAATGAACGTAAACTTCTTTATTTTAATGAATTTCCCTGCCTCTTTTGGCTGTTTTTGATTTTCTTCTTCCACTTAGCCTCACCACTTTCATTCTTCATGACGATATAAACGATTTCATTCTATTTTATCAGCTTTCATGCCAATCGAAAAATAATTGTTATCAAAAATAACAACTTATGATCATATGTATTTTTTTAACCCTCAGTAAACGGTAAATCAAATGGAACACTAAGGACACCCAGGCAATTCCTGAATGAGCCTCGACATTACAAAAATGCGGATACCAAGGAATGAATGAGCCTCTATCCCAACTTTCATTATCCAGCATCACTTATTCCTGGTCACCCGCCGTAACACAGCCAATTATCAGTCTTGGATAGCTGCTTCCAATGCCACTTCAACCATTTCGTTAAAAGTTGACTGGCGCTCATCCGACGATGTTTCCTCACCGGTTAAGATGTGATCGGAAATGGTTAATACAGATAAAGCTTGGCGGCCAAATTTAGCAGCAAGCGTGTATAGGGCTGCTGATTCCATTTCTATCGCAAGGATTTGGTATTTTGCCCATTTTTCCAATTCGCTATTATCGTTATAAAACTGATCGGCCGTAAATACATTGCCGACCTTCAATTGCAAGCCCTTAGCTGTACCCGCATCATAAGCTTTTCTTAGTAAATCGAAATCCGCGGTTGGGGCAAAGTCCACTCCTCCGAAAGTCATGCGGTTCATTTGGGAATCGGTGGAAGCACTCATCGCAAGGATTACATCCCTGACTTTTACATCTTTTTGAATGGCCCCTGCAGTTCCCACACGAATCAGTTTCTGGACATTATAGCTGTTCATCAATTCATTTACGTAGATGGAAATGGATGGGACACCCATGCCTGTGCCTTGGACAGAAATTCGTTTCCCTTTATACGTTCCTGTATATCCAAACATGTTACGAACTTCATTGTAAAGTTTAGCATCTTCTAAAAATGTTTCAGCAATATATTTTGCACGCAACGGATCCCCAGGAAGTAAGACCGTTTCCGCAATTTCATTTTCTTTTGCACCAATATGTACGCTCATACAACTATGTCCTCCTTAACTTGTGGTTGAAATGATATTCAAAACTACTATACCATATCAGCCACAAGTTAGGAAAATTGAACCTTATCCTAGAGACTTAAAAGATAAGGAAAACTGGTAATCAAGAAAAGGCTTTTGGCACCCTCTTCTAAATTGCAAACAAAACGGCGGAGGTCCGCCGTCTTTTTTTAATGGTTTTTAAAATTAAGGGAAAGGAAGCTGCTAACCGTCGTATGACAGGTTACTCATCGACTTCTTCATCAATTATGCATTTTTCAAGAAGATACTCGAATGTGATGTCAGCAAGATCTTCAACTTCAGCTTCTGTTGGAAGATAGCCCCGTCTTATCAATTCTTGAAAAAAGAATTCCGCTATCTCTTCTGTATCAATAAAAACCTCAATTTCTCGCAAATCATCGCCCCCTTAATTAAAGGTCTATGAGTGTGTAGAGACAAATATTCCAGTAAGGCATTCCATTATGGAAAATCATTTTAAGGACCTACATTTACCATGGTCCCTTCTCGGCCAATTATATGGTTTTTTAAGAAACTTGGAAATTGACCCTTTAAAAGTTTGGCATACTTTTCACTTCGTTTGCTTTTTTTTATGATCTGGGTAAATTTCCTCTGCCGCTTTTTCAATTTTAGCAAGGGCAATCTTCATGATATGACGATATTCATCATCGCCAAAATGTTCATAGAGCTTACAATAATCATTATATAAATCCAACAGTCCATCAATCATTTCCTTTTTTTCATTTTTTGTCATTGTCATTTCTCGCTCACCTTTACCAGGGTTGTTTTGTTTAGCAATGATAGCAAGCTCATTATTCTTTTTAGAAAGGAGCAGTCCTAACTTTTTAATGATCCCATCTGCACGTTTAGCATCGGCTATCAAAGTCAGTTCTTCTTCATGCGCTTCAAGCCATTCACCATCCGAGATTCTTGATAACTCATAGATTACATCCTCCCAGGCATTTTCCTTATAGCGCCAAATCTCCGTTCGATAACCGATTATCTTGAAATAATCCTGTTCATATCCATCTACCTGGACTAAGTCACCTAATAAATATTTATATTCAATATCGATTTGTTCTTTTTGATAAAGGATTTCTCCTTCATATTCATTTATGGATTGCAATGTTTTTTCGATATAAAGACCTTCACTATAGTTCACTTCATACACATAAGCACCATCGAGAAATTTGACATCGGTTATTTTCCCGACTGTCCCATACATTGTTATTACGACTGTATCGCCTAATTTATATTTCGGCTGTTTTTTTTTGCCCATAAGAGACATCCCCCAATATGGTCCTTATCGTTGATTAGTAAATTATATGCACAAACAAACATGGAGGTTAATGGAAAAGAGAGGGCATTTTGCTCATTTAGATAAGTAACTTGCCATTTTATTAAAGAGGAATGAAAAACCCTGTACATTATTTTACTACAACCAAAAAGCCGTCTCATTTTATGAGACGGTTCGTAGTAGGGATTATGAGCGTCACTTTCGTTCCTTCGTCGTAAACGCTCTCAATTTGGAATCTCCCTTTTAATTCCTCCATTATCTGGATGCAGGTCGCTACACCTAAGCCGTTTCCATCAGGTTTAGTGGTATAAAAGGGCATGCCGATTTTTTTAAAATTCTCGGGACTGATGCCTTTTCCATCATCTCTGATCATTAATTTTACATATTGGGACACGGCAGTCAGGAGTAGTTCAATCTGGCCTTTTGCTTCGATAGCTTCAGAAGAATTATTCAGGACATTCAAGAGGACCTGTCTTAACCGGTTTTTGTCTGAATAAACAAAGACGGATTGTGTCACTCCATTAATTAATTTTACAGGAGAACTAGGAATTGAAGAAGTATAGGTATCTATAATTTCATCAAGGAAATCTTTTAAATCTATTTTCTCCCATTCTAATTGATGAGGTTTAGCCAAATCAAGAAGTTGTGTCACGAATACATTGACCCGATCCACTTCATGCAGCATGACATCACTATATTTTTCTATTAATGTTTTATCATGATCCTGGCTCTTCAATAGTTGGAAAAAGCCCTTTATTGTCGTAAGCGGGTTCCTGATTTCATGGGCGACCCCGGCAGCAAGCTGGCCAACATATTTTAATTTTTCTGTACGGACGATTTCCTTTTCACGATCTTCTATCGTTTCCATCATTCTTAGAAAGGCGAGATTCAATTTTTCCATTTCTTCGAAGCTTCTTTTATGGGAAACGACGAATTCCTTCCCTTCAATGAAATCTTCAGTCGCTTCGACAAGATCTTGAACTGGACGCACAAGAGTCTTTGTAAGTAAATAGACTGCCAGAATGATAGAAACAAATACGATGCTGTATATGGTCAGATACCGTGATAAAAGGTCATTCAAAGGCTGAAACACCTGTTTCTTATCTGCACCAACAACAACAAACCACTTATTCTCCGTTTGTGCTATCGTATGGACAGGCTGGATAGAATGGATTTTTTCCCCATTCTCTGCACTGTACAATTCATCCGATAACGAAGCTTCCATCAGTTGTTCCTTCGTTAATCCCATTTCCTCCAAGGCTGAATCCTGAATGACGCCATGTGGTTTTTTTTTCGAAATCATGGTACCGTCCTGATTAATCATGAAAAAGTCCACTGGGTATTTATCGCTAATTTCATTAGCCTTTTTCTCCATCATCTCCCAAAGCCCTTCCAATCGGAAAGCTGGAGACACAACACCGGTCATCTTCCCTGTACTATCATATACCGGCGCACTTAAAGCAATTATGGGTTCTGAGTAAGCCTGGGTTTTATATACGTCAGAAAGGAACTCATGACCTTCTTTGGCCTCTTTGAACCATATTCTCTTCGCGAGGTTATCCCCTATCATTTTATTGGAGGTATCTGCAATGACATTGCCTTCCATATCCAAATGCAAGACACCGTAATAATTTCCTTTTGCATCGATAAACTTTTTTAGTTCAACTGACTTCTCTTCTTTTGAAGAGTCAGGATTGATGATTACCGAATTCGTACTCATTAACTTCACATCACTGATCCGTTCATTCAAATAGCTATATGCTTCATTTACAATATTCATCGAACCTGCATTCAAGGCATTTTTTGCTTCCTTTTCCAGCAGGGACCGTTGTGATTCATAGGATATGATTCCCAATATCAGAACAGGAACACTTGCTATAAGTAAAGAATAAAGCAAAATTCGGGTTTGAAGGCTTTTAAGCATCCTTCCGATCCTCCCTATTCCTGATCTCCCAATAGGAGTCCTTCTTCTATTTGGACATATTGTTCCCATGCATGATCGAATACTGACATACTTTCGAGATAGTCTGCATTCAATTCTAAATAACTGCTCACTTCATTATAATCAGTCGATTGTTTTGGAAAGCCATGATCCTGATAGGCATGATTGGCAAATTTAGTGATTGAATCAATTTCCTTTGGTTGTCGAAATTTCATTAAATATAAATAAAATGGTCTCATAATGTCGAGCCCCCCTAAAATAACTATGATTTCTGCTTTAATATATCGGAAACTTTCGCTTCCGTCCACTTTTTTAGAAATCGGTTTGGTTTTTTCTTCCTCAATTTATAAAAATATACGATTTTTCTACAATAACCGCATTCGATATAAGCTGAAAATACAATATAAATATCCTTCTCATTCCTTATTAATTCCATCCTTGTAAAGACGGGAAATTTTTTGTACTCATTCACGCTTTAGCCTTTATGTTCATCATTAAAAGCATGGTCATTCATGCCGCATAATGGGCGGTATTGCTTCAAATATTCAATGACCCGATTGTTTACTTTTAGTGATTGGGAAAATCCCCTTCATCAAAGATAGAAAAAGCGATTTACGCTTTTTCTGCCTAAAATGAGGGGATTGGTAATTTATCCTTTATTCTGAAGACTGTTTTCACATACTTTGTTGCTATTTACCAGGTAGTGAGTTGTGGTTGATTTCCCCTCCAGATGCTCGCTTTCCTTGGTGCGGGCGGTGAGCCTCCTCGGCGTAAACGCCTGTGGGGTCTCACCTGTCCCGCTGCTCCCGCAGGAGTCTCGCACTTCCGCTCCAATCAACCTTAAATAGTTTCGTTTTAAAAACAACAATCTTTACGAAAAGAGCCATTCTAAAAGTCAAAGTAGTTAAGTTTCAACAGCCATTTCATGTTCATTACGCATGTTCTGGGTTAGTCACGTAATTTTCCCGTCGATGCATTCGTTCCTTTCACAATATCCAACAAAAACGGTGCTGCGAAATTTTGAAGGTGCGATAACAACATATACTGAGCATTATACTCCTGGACTTGCGGATGATTATTGGGGTATATCCTGATATGGAAGATAAACGATCAGATAATTCGGCTGCAGTGTGATTTCCCCTCTCCCCCTGGAGCATCAACACGAATGTAGGGACACCGTTTTTTATTGTAAGTATGGGATGTGTGTCTTATCTAAAGAAAACATGCGAAAAGAAGCCAAAAGACACACGGTTGTTCAACTGATTCCTTTTGCTAGCACCATCTGTTACTTTAATGAACAAAAAGAACTTAGCTTTTGTTTAACTTACTTTATAAGTGAGTACATATAAATTAAAAGGCAAGTATAGAATAATCATCTCTACTTGCCTTCCAATTGGACCTATTGTTAGTTTTTCCATATTATTTATTGCTTTTATTTGCTGTAATAAATCCAGTCTTTTCACTATCGCCTTACACCTACACATTTTTTTGATATTGAGGTTCTTACGATTAGTATGAAGAACATATAACTCACGAGTAGGATTTTCACGATGAAGTTCTTGATAAGCTTTCATTGCATCTGGAGAAATAGTAATTTCTTTTTGATACCCTTTCCCCACATCAAACACCTTGCTATTACTTTTCCCCAGGCACTATCAGTGGCTATTTCCCCCAGCAAATCGCTTGTTTCTGTCACTAAAGACCCCCATTAGTTAGATTCCATAAGCAAAACATTAAATACATATACTTAAATAACAATGCATCCATTAGAGTAGAGTGTATTATTTAATTTGAATAGCGAGAATGTTTAAACGTTGGAAATAACCTTAAAAGGGAATTACAAAAGCCATCCCCCTTTATCAGCAGTTATATTGTGATAGTGCATTCTAAACTTTTCCCTATTCATGGCTCATTGTCCCTATTTCCAACTTCAATTACTCTTCATTCACCTTCTGTTTTCCAAACTGTTTCATATCAATAACTCCAACCCCAGATCATACATAATATTGTACCCAAGACAGTAATTAGAGCTAGGAATATAGCGCAATATAGAGTCATAAAAATTGATTTGCTATCATCAGTTTCTCGAGCGTGCATAAACACAACTAGTTGAACAGCTGCTTGTATGAATGCTGTCAATATAAAAATCGTCATGCCTGTTGCTTTTGACATATTGAAAAAGTAAACCAAAAGGGCTACAACCGTCAAAATCAATGAAAATACAAAACCCCATACTTGTTTAGCCGGGAAAAATTCCTTCATGTTTATGTCATTCCTTTCATGTAGATAAAGGTGAAGATGAAGATCCAAACGATATCCAGGAAATGCCAGTAAAGAGAAAAAATGAAGGATTTATTGGCTGTTTCAGGTGTCAATCCGCGGTTTTTCACTTGAAGGATAATGAATGACCCCCAGAAAAGTCCTAATGTAACATGTGCTCCATGTGTCCCTAATGTTGTAAAGAGCATCGATGTAAATGCACTAGTTTGCAGTGTAGCTCCTTCGCGATAATAGGTAATGAACTCAGTAATTTCAAATCCTATGAATCCTACTCCAAGAAGAAGAGTGATTACGAAGAATGTCAACATGGCTTTCTTGTTGCCAAGTCGCATTGCATGAATTCCAAGCCCGATGACAAAGCTGCTTGTTAAGAGCAAAAATGTTTCAGCAAGTACTGGAGTGATTTCAAAAATTTCTGCTCCAATAGGACCGTTACCCGTACGATCAACTAATGTAAAATATGATGCAAAGAGTGTGCCAAAAAGCATAATTTCGGCTCCAAGGAAAATCCAGAAGCCTAAAATATTTAGACGATTTTGTTCCGTACTATATTCAAGAGGTTGCGAGTGATCTATTTCCATTTACTAACACCCCCAAATTTTGCTTCTGTCTCTTTAATTTCTTCAACAGAAATGTAATGCCCATGATCTATTTCGAATGAACGATAAGCCATGCAAACAAAGATACCGATTAACCCAATAATCGCAAGAAACCATATGCTGAATACTAACGCAAATCCAAAGACAAAGAAGATGCAGGACATGATAAACGGTCCGCCGGTGTTATTGGGCATATGAATTTTTTCATAGTCACCCTTGAATAATTCATGACCTTTATATTTAGCATCCCAAAACGTTTCCCTTGAGTTCACTTGTGGAATAATAGCAAAGTTATATTCTGGTACGGGGTTATGAGTAGCCCATTCAAGGGAACGTGCATCCCACGGATCATCACTAACATCTCTTGAAGCATGGCGAATGCTATAATAAATCGTATATACGATTAATACAAAACTGATTGCCATTAATGCTGTCCCGATAAACGAAATCATATTCAATGGTCCAAATCCAGTCGATTCAGAAAATGTGTACATACGACGTGCTTGACCATCTAAACCAGTGATATACATAGGGAAGAATGCTAAGCAAAAACCAATGGTTAGAAACCAGAACGCCCATTTCCCAATTCTTTCATTTAACATGAAACCAAACATTTTCGGCCAGTAGTAAGTACCGGCACCAAGCACAGCAAATACTACACCCGGAATAATGACATTGTGGAAGTGAGCTACTAAAAACATTGTATTATGGTATTGATAATCCGCCGCTGACATCGCAAGCATAACCCCGGTAACTCCGCCTATTGTGAAAAGAGGTATGAAACCTATTGAATAAAGCATAGGTACAGTAAATCTGATTCTACCTTTCCACATCGTGAACAACCAGTTAAAGATCTTGATTCCAGTCGGAATAGCAATTACCATCGTTGTAATCGAGAAAATACTATTAACATATGCTGCTTGCCCCATTGTAAAGAAATGGTGCGTCCAAACGAAGAATGAATATATAGAGATAAATACCATTGAAGCAACCATTGATCGATAGCCATATAGGTTACGTCGTGAAAAGGTTGGGATAATCTCACTAAAAAGACCAAATGCAGGCAAGATTAAGATATATACTTCAGGATGTCCCCAAACCCAGAACAGGTTAGCCCAAAGCATATCCATACCGCCATCAGTGATTGTGAAAAACTTGGTTGCGAATAGTCGATCCATTGTTCCCATGATCAGCGCCACTGTTAATACAGGGAATGCGAAAATGATAATAATGCTTGTGACTAAAGAAGACCATGTAAACATTGGCAGTTTCATTAATGTCATACCAGGTGCTCTCATTTTAAGAATGGTCGTCAAAAAGTTTATCCCCGTCATTAATGTGCCTATTCCGGCTATCTGAATACCAATCATATAATAATTCGTTCCAACATGCGGGCTAAATTCATTACCTGCAAGCGGGAAATAAGATGACCACCCTGCATCAGGAGAACCACCAATTACAAAAGAGATGTTGAATAGCATCGCACCCATAAAAAACAACCAGAAACTTATGGCATTTAGACGTGGGAATGCTACATCTCGGGCTCCAATTTGTAATGGCACTACGAAATTCATTAAGGCCATAATGTACGGCATCGCCATAAAGAGAATCATCACAACCCCGTGTGTTGAAAAAATTTCATTATAGTGCTGTGAATCTAATAATTTGTTATCCGGTACGGCAAGTTGCGCACGCATCATCACAGCATCTACTCCACCACGAAATAGCATCAACAACGCAGATATAAGATACATAATACCTATTCTTTTATGATCGACCGTTGTAAGCCAGCCACTCCATAAATGAAACCATTTTTTAAAGTGGGTTAAACCAACAATGATCAAGAGAACAGTAACACCAATGGCCACCATTGATGAGTAAATGACAGGACTAGGATTTGGTATAAGAAATCTAGAGAAAAAACCCATACTTTTGTGTTTCCTTTCTGAAACGATTTTTCTTGAGTTGGACTAAGAAATTATTCATGATTGTGTGCTGATTTTTCTTTACTATTACTTGACTTATGATCATGCTCCATATGTTCACCTTTTGAATTCGAGTTAGAGTCACTTGAACCATGATGATGTCCAGCATTTTCACCTTCTGGAGCTGGTGAGAAGCCTAAATGTGTTCCAGTAAACGTTAACTGTCCCTCATGACCCGGTTTTAATAATTCATTGAATCTTACTTCAGTAATAGGATTCGCAGTTTCTTTAACTTCCTTTACCCATTCATCAAACTTATCTTGAGATATCGCTTCGACGTGGAACGTATTTTCTGCGAATCCTTTCCCACTAAAGTTTGCATTTCGTCCCATCATTTCCCCTGATTCGTCCGCTGCTAAGTGTAATGTGGTCACCATGTTAGACATGGCATATTTTTGACCGCCAAGTTGTGGAATCCAGAAACTCGTGATAGGCCCGAATGAATAAAGTTTAAATTCAAGTGGTCGATTTGTTGGAATATACAAGTAGTTTATTGTCTCGATATCGTTTTCTGGATAACTAAAATGCCACTTCCAGTCAGATGACGAAGCGTAAATAACTAATGGATCTTGACCTTTGTACCCTTCCGGCGTGGCTTCCACTTTATTGTTGGAAATTACAGAAACAACGGAGAAGAAAATGACGATTAAAATTGGCACCCCCACAATAATCGATTCAACAACATGATTCCCTTCAATGTAGGGTGGTTCATAATCTTTAGGTAGTTTAGAGTCACGGTATTTCGCTAACACAAAGACTAAAATAGCACAAACAACAATAACAATAACCGTCATGATCGCAATTGATAGCCAAATCACATTTGCTTGCGTTTGGGCTTGAGGTCCTTTAGGATCTAAGACCGCTAATGATTCACAGCCAGAAAGCAGATTGACTATGGTAGAAAGAATAGCAAATAAAACCCATTTTGTTTTCATATATGTATCCTTTCATTTAAGATTTAAGATTTCATTTCTAAGTTATCCACAAAAAATGAAGTTATCCCAAAAAACGCGTATTAAGAATGGTAATTTCTCACAATTGCATTTTTAGGCGGGATAAATATGTATGAATTCAATAGAGAATGTTCAGAGAAACAGGTAATCTAAATACCTACTTGCTTTGAAAAGGAATTTGAATATGTGGGGAGTTACTGCATGGATTTTTTTTCCTAGTGGTCATAATAAGGGTAGTGAAGAAGAAAATTTAAAAAGGTGGCAATTGTCCTTAATAGGGGTTTGCTGCACTATTTGTACTGGATTTTTTTCGCAGCTATTGGAACCTATATTGTTAAAATGACGGCTGAAGATCCTCAAGTTGGATATTTCTGCTACTATGCAAACAAGCTTATGGGCGTTGGGTCATATTTAGCGCGGCTGGAACTATTGGAGTTCAAACATCCTCCTTATGGGTGGCCAATTAACGGCTCTTTCGACCTTATCAAGATTTTGGTTTCCAAATGTTCCTCTTTGGCTCTTTGCAGCTGGATACGCCATTCTCACGATTATTGTCGTTTTAATCGGCAATGAGGGTTTTATTTACTGACCGTTATCAAAACGGCGGCTATTATTATTTTATTATTCTTGCAGGGCTGCCGTGTCGGATGGATTCACGGGGATGTAAAACATGCTGGGTTGCCTAATTTTAGTCAATGAACTATTTCCCGAAAGGCTGGAAAGGTTTTTGGTCATTCTTAATCTATGACTTTTACGGTTATGGAGGAAGAAGTAATTGGACTTATGGCCATGAGACTTAAAAGGAAGGAAGATGCTCCCAAAGCGGTTATCATTATGTTAATAATACAAGTGGTGATTTATATCATTTCACTCCGACTTGCAGTTTATATGGCTGCACATGTGGCGTTTAATAAAAGGAAAGTCCTTTTGTAACGGCACTGGATAAATAACGCAACTATTATCTTAGCTGGTTTTTCAACGATGACCGTTTCATTTATTTGGGGTAACAACACTCCTTTTGAACCTCGCAGATGGCGGTGATTATTATCACTTCGTTGCTGTTACCTGGTAAGATTTACGAGAACATTACGACAGCCGCAGGGACCTTAATTTTGTTAATTAGCTTCATTATTATTTCTGCTCTTCGTATTTTGAAAATAAAAATTAGTTGTTTTATTAAAGAAATTTCAAAAGACCTCTCCAAAAGAGGCTTCTAAATAATCCATCTCAATTCACTTCAGAATTCCGCGTCACCACGGAAAGCCACCGCTACTAATGCCTTCACCGTTCGAGATGTGCACCCTATAGACCGCACCGCCGGGCGCACAGAAAAACCTCACCAAAAAAAGTAGATGAGGCAACTTCTAATTATTTTGTTATTCCCCAAAGTCAAAATAATTCCGCTTTAACACCCGCTTCATCTTCAATAACCCGTCATACGTCGTCTGTTTCCCTAACTGTTTCGTATCAATTAAAAACAGCTGGTCTTCAATCTCTTTAGTCGTTTCATCACTCTGAAATAGCGCATGGCAATTATCACAATGGAACGATGGCGTTTCATCAATTTCAACAGCCCTCGAACCATCCGGCAGTTCCCAATACACCGTCCCCTTTACCGATGCAAGCTTCCCTTTCTCACACCATGGACACGTCTCCATGCTATTCATCTCCCTTTGGAGTGCTCTTTTTTTGCTGTGCCTGGAATTTCTTTTCTTTTAACAGATCTCTCTTTTCACGCTGGTTTTTCAATGAAGCATGCTCTGGGTTGGTCCCATAATTTTCCCGTCGATTCATTCGCTTCAGTCCTTCAGGGACCAAATTAAATTGCTTGTCGTTCATCAAACCAGCAATTCCTATATCTGACCGTTTTTCTTCCATTTCAGGGTATATCCCTTTGAAATAATCATCTGCAAGCCCTGGTGTGTAGTGCTCAGGTTCGGGATATGTTGTAATCACTCCTTCAAAATTACGAAGCACTGTTTTTGTCGGTGATTGTGAAAGGATATAATTCGGTTGTAATGTGATTTTCCCGCCACCCCCTGGTGCATCGACAACAAAGGTTGGAACGGCATACCCGGATGTATGGCCACGTAGTCCCTCGATGATTTCAATCCCTTTTGATATGGGAGCCCTGAAATGACCGATGCCTTCCGATAGATCGCACTGATAAATATAGTATGGTCGAACCCGAATCTTGACAAGGTCATGCATCAGCTTTTTCATGATAGCGACACTGTCATTTATCCCCGCTAAAATAACGGCCTGATTACCCACAGGTACCCCTGCATCGGCAAGCATCTCACATGCTTTCTTTGACTCTTCGGTAATTTCGATCGAGGTATTGAAATGAGTATTCAGCCAAACCGGATGATACTTTTTTAAAATGGTACATAAATTTTCAGTGATTCTTTGAGGAAAAACAACCGGAGCCCGTGTACCTATCCTGATTATTTCAACATGAGGAATTTCCCTTAAATTTTTGAGGATATATTCAAGGATCGTATCATTGATCAATAATCCGTCACCGCCGGAAATAAGGACATCCCGAACTGCCGGTGTGTCACGTATATAACCGATTGCAGCGTCCAATTGTTTTTTGGGCACGCCCATTCCAATTTGGCCTGAAAAGCGTCTTCTCGTACAATAACGGCAGTACATGGAGCACTGATTCGTCACCAAAAAAAGGACACGATCCGGATATCTATGGGTCAGTCCCGGTACAGGGGAGTCCTCATCCTCATGAAGGGGGTCTTCCATGTCATATTTGGTTTTATGCATTTCTTCCGAGATGGGAACCGATTGCATTCTGATTGGACACCTTGGGTCATCTTTATTCATTAACGAAGCATAATATGGGGTGATATTCAATGGGATGGTTTTTATGGAAATCCTCACACCTTCCTCTTCATCCGGAGTCAGGTTTATCACCTTTTTCAAATCATCAACAGTTCGGATCGTATTCGTAAGCTGCCACAGCCAGTTGTTCCATTGTTCTTCGGTTACATCTTTCCAGAGCTCTATATCTTTCCAATTGCGATCTGGCTTATATAAGTCAAATAACATGGTTATACCTCCTGAGTTATGATAGTAGTATTAAATGCAAGAAGTGTGCCAAAATGACACCAAAATTCGAAGGCACCTAAAAAAAACCGGACAGCTGGCTGCATCCGGTTTTTTCAGATTCAAATATGTTTTTTTATTTTATATTGTAAGGTCTGCCTTGGAATCTGCAATAGCCTCGATGCCTGAAAAACATTTCCGTTCGTTTGAAGAAGTGCCTCAGTAATCAATTTTGTTTCCATTTCAATCATGGCCTCACGAAGGGGAATTATTTTTTCTGATGAGGAAGGGGAACCCTTTTTTAAAAACTGGGGCAGATCTTCCATGTTCAAAACATCCTTCTCAGTATGGTTCATCATGAATTCTATCGTATGTTTTAGCTCCCTTACGTTTCCAGGCCAATGATATTCCTGAAAAAAAACCTTTGCCTGCTCATCAATGCCCTTTATGGACAGTCCTAATTTACTGTTAAAAATTGATATGAAATGTTCTGTAAGAAGGGGTATGTCATCAGTCCGTTCCTTTAGCGGAGGCAGCTCGTAGCTCAATACGTTTAATCTGTAAAATAAATCTGGCCTCAGCCTGTTTTCCGATACCGCCTTTATAGGATTTATATTCATCGCTGCCATGATCCTGACATCCACCTGAACACTCTTTGTACCGCCTATCCTCCTTATGAACCCATCTTCAAGCACACGCAGAAGCTTTGCTTGCAAGTCAATCGGCATCGATTGCAATTCATCCAAAAACAAGGTTCCGCCGTTGGCTAATTCAAACAATCCCTGGCGTTCCATGGCACCAGTGTAACTTCCTTTAGCGGTACCGAATAGGAGAGATTCCAATAAATTTTCTGGCAAGGCAGCACAATTTTGCGCAATGAATGGTTCTTTGCTGCGGCTCGAATCCTTGTGGATGCTTTGAACAAAAAGCTCTTTTCCTACACCACTTTCCCCATAAACCAATACCGATGAAGAGGAGCGGGCAGCCTTTTTCCCTTGTGATATCAAACCTTTAAACCCCGTATCATTTGTCAGGATTTCAGTAAAAGAATACAATCGGCCGTTCCCAGGCGTTTTTTTTTCAGGACTTTTGATTGTCTTGAGCGARCTTTCCAGGTCAGCCAATCTTTCAGATAATTGCTTCAAGCTTGAATAATCCTTGGCAATTTCTATTGCACCTATCATAAACCCATCCACATATATGGGGAGCGTCGTATTTAGCGTCTCAATGATTCGCCCATGTGCATTTACATACGATTGACTATGGTTGTAGATTGGTTTTTCAGATTTAATGACCCGGAGTAATGTCGATGATTTGTGATTCAAAGAAGGAAAGGCTTCAAGCAACGGTTTTCCAAGCACCTCACTTCTTTTCATCCCATCATGATTGGCCGCCACTCCGTTATAAAAGATGGTCTGTCCTTTTGGATCTATCACATGAATGCCTTCATCAATGGTTTCTAATATCGCTTCCAACACTTCACTTGTATTAAAAAATTCACTTGGCAAGATATCCCTCCTCTAGACCTTATTCCTAGATGTATATGAGGAAATGCCAAAAACTTGTCATGAACCGCCTAAAAATGAGCATTCAAGTAAAATTTTTCACCCAAAGGTTCATGTCTTCCAGTTTATTGAATATATAACAATTATTGGCCAACCGTCCGCGGTACGAGTATCCATGCTGATGCAATGCAGCATTCATACCGAATGAGAGCGACCGGGCAATTGAATAGATACAAAAAATCCCATGCGAAATAAGATAGTCTTCTAGTGCGGAAATCAAGTGTTTCATCAAACCATACTGCCGATGTTCCGGCAATGTTGCACAATCAGTGATTTCCGCATTACGATAAAAAGAATCAATTTCTGCGGAAGCAGCACTGACGATTCTCCCTTCATGAACAAAAACATAAAAAACCGTTCCCTTTTCCATGCACTTTTTCACATATGACGGATCATTCATCGGAGTGGGATACACTTCGAAGACTTTCCCATACAATTGTGACAGCTGAAGTGCATCGGTAACTTCCGCCATACGGCCTTGATAAGCTGAAGGTGGATCATCTAGTCCGGTTTTTATCGGCAGACTCTGAATATCCGAGAGGATTTGATCTTCCTTTTCCCATTCTTCACTGTTTCGCCTTTCATTCCTCTTATATTTAACAAGGAAGAAACAATCGCTTCCCAAAAAGAATTTATCAATGCTTCCTTCATATAAAAAGCCCTGGGCAAGTAATTCCAGAACGTTTTCCTTGCGTGACTTGAAGATGATTTTCTCCGCTGACATACCTTTAGCTACCTTCAGAGACTCCTCTACGCATTCTTGAAAATGACCTAGATAATCATCAACCCTGACCCGCTTATTAAATTGGTCGATCGTGATATGTATTGTGCACCTTTGCTTTTGAATTCTTTTTTCAATCATTCCCGTCTCCATTTGTCTCACTCCTTTCACATCAATCGATCATTGTAAAAGAAGGCCTGACCCCTTCTAGAATCAGACCCCGGGGAAAATAATTATTGCGGTTCCACGCCACACCATTCAATTATGGTCAATGCGATGATTTCTGCAACCTCCATCATTTTATTCACTTCTATATATTCGTTGGAATCATGGGCCATTTTTGTTTCCCCTGGTCCAAATACAACTACGGGAGTCGAACCAACCCCTGAAAGATACCCTCCATCCGTCGCCCAAGGGGACGCTTCGACAAGCGGGGCTTCCCCCACCACTTTTTCATAGTATGTGCCAATGGTTTTCATAAGCGGATGATCCATTTCGAGATTGCCAGGGAGCCATCTGGCCCCAAACCATTCTAATTCAATAGGTTTTTCTTTGAACCATTCATCACTCTGGTTTAAAGCATCTATTCGCTGTATTAGTGATTTCTGTGCCTCTTCCATGGTCTCTTTAGGTGCGACACCGAATCTTCCTTCAAGTACGGCTATATCCGGCACGGAAGAAGGCCAATTCCCACTTTGAATGCTACCTATGTTGATCGGAATGGGGATGGGTACATTTTTATAGAGTGAATGACGGAGTGACTCATTCCGTTCTTGTTCAAGCCTCTTGATTTCTTTCATTACACTAACCGATTTATCAATTGCACTGACTCCTTCATACCTCGTGCCTCCATGTGCAGACTTGCCCTTTATTTTCAGTCGAAACCACATCGAACCTTGCTGTAAAGGAAATAGTTTCATATTGGTAGGCTCCGGAATGATTGCCCCATCAGCTTCGTACCCTCGGATGACTGCCGCAAGTGTACCGGCACCACCGCTTTCCTCCTCAATCACACTCTGAAAAATCAAATCCCCCTTTAATTGGATTCCAGATTCGACAATCGCTTCAATGGCTAGCAATAAAGAAACATTGCCGCCTTTCATATCTGTCGTTCCCCGCCCGAACACTTTTCCGTCCATTAACTTGCCGCTATACGGATCATCATGCCATGCTGCATGATCTCCTTCAGGAACTACATCAATATGGCCGTTTAAAATGAGGGATTTCCCCTTGCCGGTTCCTCTTTTAATAGCCACAAGGTTCGGATTCCCTTTAAAATCCCTGCGGTCACAATAAAAATGGGGATGTTTCCTTAATTGTTCATCCCCGATTTCCCATAGATCTATTTCAAGACCCAGTTGTCTGCACTTCTCGACCACTATGGCTTGTGCACTTCCTTCTTGCCCCCTTTTACTCGGTTCCTGAACCAGTTTTTGCAAAAGCTGAATCCCATTCGTCCTTGAATCATTCAACCATTTTCTTATTTTTTCCTCATACATATCCATTCTCCTCTCTCATTCTTTTAAAATATGGATGTTTTCTGAGACGGTAAACAAGGCTTCGGTCCGATTCCTGATTTCCTGAATACTGAACGGTTCAAATACATCAGTTAATAAAAGGCCTTCCGAATTTACAGAAAACACCCCTAGCTCAGTGATGATCATATGTACGCATTTCTTGGCGGTTAACGGCAACGTACATTTTTTGACTAATTTAGACATGCCCGCTTTATCGGTATGTTCCATTAAGACGATGACCTTTTTTGCCTTTGCAGCCAATTCCATGGCACCGCCCATGCCTGGCACCCGCTTTCCCGGGACAATCCAATTAGCGAGATCCCCCACTTCACTTACTTGAAGGGCTCCAAGAATCGTGATATCAACCCTGCCGCGCCGTATCATCCCAAATGCAACCGTACTGTCGCAGTAGGAAGCCCCCGCTCTAATGGTGATCGGCAGCCCCCCAGCAT
>NZ_JBFUHM010000021.1:0-83499 GCF_056402395.1 Peribacillus sp. P4_B1 | reverse complement strand
CTTCTGCACGATCCTTAGCTTCGATGGCGTTAGCTGCAAGACCTTTCACTGAGCCCACTACAGGTGTAGCGATCTCCGAAATGGCGCTGACCGTATCATTTTTCAAAACATCATCAGTCGCAACAGATTGAGCGAAATCATAAGACTTTGTTAAAATATTCACTAATTCAGTCAGTTTTGGTAACTGCTCAACTAAAGTGTTCAAGGATTCCTGAACCTCGGGCTTTAATAATTGGTCCAGTACATCTAATTGTTTTTGGCGTGCATTAATTTGTTCAGTTTGTGATTGGGTAATCGTTTCTGACATATCCAATTCTCCTTTGCAATAAGCATTTTGTTGATGTAAATAGAAAAACTTGTAAAAAATTACACAAAGTGTGACACAAAAAATACATTTAAAAATGTAATGAAAGCTATCCTATAGTATATCCCTTTAGCTTCATGAAAACAGCTGATTTTTTAAAAATATTCAAAAAATGCGCTTTTCCTGCATATATGATAGACCAATTTTAATGAATGGTCTATGTTTGATCTAAAAGCTTTTACTAAAACGGTTATTTTATCCTAGAGCAAGGTGTCTATCATTATCATCATACATATTTCAATATTTATTCGCCATCCTAAATGATGGAGGTGAAAAATGTGGCGGATTCAGAATCAAAATTTGTAGAAGAGAATAATGATAAGAGGCAAAATAAACTGGTTGGCAGTATGGACTATACTAAAGAACAACTATTGGAAGGCATGAATGGAATTTCTGAAGTTTACCTCAAAAACAGTGAGGAGGGCACATTGGAAACACCTGATAAATAATATTGTTGTGTAAGCATACTTAAAATAACAGGAACAATCGCAAACATTGGCTTGAGGAAAACGTTCAAATCGTTGAAGATAAATTCGCCAATGGGGAGCTGGATAGTTTGGATGTCATTCGCCAGCATGGTGTAATCATCGATTATGCAACGAATAAAGTCTTGCCAGAATCAACAAAACAGTTCCGTGAATCCATGAAAACCCGTTCATTGGCTTATTGGAAGTAACCTGAAAAAGGTTCCGAATTCATTCGGAACCCCTGACTGTAGATGAACTCGAAAAAAACGAGTTTGCCTGCAGTTTTTTTCTTTTTGAAAAAAAGATCCAGTTGATTTCAGAAATCCGCTCCCTTTCCGCCGACTGTCTGCCAAGCCTCCTCACCGCAAGCGGCTGCGGGGTCTCGGCTAGCCAGTTATTCGGCAGGAGTGTCGCAAATTTCTTCACTCTTTTAAGGGTTTCATCCGTATAAAATAGTAATAAACATAACCAAAGGTTTCTTTTAAAATCATGGTTTGGAATTAGACCATTCCGTACCTCTTTTTGCCGCTACTTTCACGGTCCGTTGTCCTTCATAATTGCTTTGATATCTTCCATGTTTCAAGTTTTCATCCTTCTATTTTAAAAAGACTGTAGGAGAAAGAGTTCGGAAAACGCATTTAAATAATGTTCCTGAACCAACTGACCTAAAGTAACACCTTCGACTCCAAGTATGATTTCCATCTGTATTTTGTAACAAAGTTGATTGGAGCGGGTGTACGAGACCCCGAAGGCGCAAGCCGAGGAGGCTCCCCGACCGCCCGCGGAAAGAGAGTTTCTTGAGCGAAAATCAACATCCAAATCGTGTAGGTTTCGAAGGCCTATTTAATGGAAACCCATCAATTCCTTCACATGTTTACAATTTTCTTTGGAAGTTAGCATTTCCAAGAGCGTAAAGGCAACATCGAATGCTGTGGAAGGATTGTAGGATGTAATGATATTGTCCGTGACGACAATCGGTTCATTAACGACAATCGCACCAAATTCTTTTAGCTGACCCTGTCTCTTACTTGTTGGATGATTGTATGTAGTGGCTTTTTTTTCATTCAATATTCCGCTTTTTCCTAGTGGGAGAGAACCGACACAAATGGTTGCTATGATCTTGTCCTTATTATGAAAATACTTAATAACATCAAGAAACCTCTGATCATATGCATCATCATAGAAACCGGCTTCTTCAAAACCTCCTGGAATGGCCAAAGCATCGAAGTCATCAAGGTTCACTTGATCGAGGGTCAATTCCGGCTGCACCATGAAATTCCATGTGCATTTCAATTGTTCATGAAGTCCTACTGTAACCAGATCAGTCGTACCATCACCCTCTAATTTATTCCAGCCTAATACATCTGTAAACACACTTGCTTCAACCGCTTCGAATCCATTGGATAGCAGCATCAATACTTTTTTCATAGTGTATCCCCCTTATTTATATTTGTATTTATTATATAAAAAGCTAATTCCTTAATACATACGATAAATTATGTAATCATTTCATTTCTATTTATTTTATAATGTATTTAGGTGAATTTTATTAATAATAAAAAGTGAGGGTGATCGAATTGGATCGAACGGATAAAAAGATACTTTCCTTGCTGGAGAATAATGGGCGCATGTCCATGAAAGAACTGGCACATGAAGTTACCTTAACAGCCCCAGCAACGAAAGAACGTGTTAATAAATTAGAGGAAAGCGGAGTGATAAAAGGATATAAAACGGAAATATCCCTAGAAAAACTTGATAGGAGCATAACAGCATTCATTTTATTCGAAACGGATAGATGTAAAGACTTTTATCATTTTAGCTTGAGTCATCCTGAAGTTCTGGAATGCCACCGGTTAGCCGGTCAATACAGTTATCTTATTAAAATAAGTACATTTTCCATGGAAACACTGGAAGAATTCGTCGATGAGGCCATTAAATACGGGAAATCGTCCACCCATCTGATTTTTTCCTCCGCATCGAAGAATGTATTTTCAGGCGAGGAGATTTAAGCAGGATTTAAATTATATGCTGCCGCCAACTCTTTAATATATAGCAATTTGCAGGAAAAAACTCCATCATTATAGAAACTAATAGTAACAAAAATCACAGTTGAAAGTTACAAAAAAGGGAGTGGAGAAGAGTGGGTTTTGTTTATGATGAAGATAAAATAATGGAATTCCTTTTGCAGAATAAAAGTGAGTTTGAAGAATATCTTTTATCAGCAGCGGTCAATGTCAGGGATAAAATCGAAGAAATCCTGCTGATTGGAAATGTCGATCTTTTGAATAATGCACATAAGCTCGTCCGTTATATAGTGGAGCAGAATGAAACGGATTTGATTGCCTTTGCCGAACAAGAGGGAGTTACGTGGGCAACCCACTCCTTGACGCTTTCATTCAAGCTGGAATGGATTCAGGCCCTCCGCAGAACGCTTTGGACCTTTCTTTATAAGTTCGAACAAGAAAAGAAAGCGTTTATTGAGGATTCCAAGGTCTTTTTTGATTTAGAGAAAATAGTGAATGAAAAGGTTGATGTATTTCTTAAATCCTTTTTCGTAAGTTACTCCGATTACAAAGACAAATTGATTCTCGCCCAGCAAAACTTGGTGGAAAATCTATCCGTCCCGATCATTCCCATCACTTCCACCACCTGTGTCCTTCCGTTAATTGGGACAATCGATTATTCACGGATACAGATAATCGAAGAAAAGGTATTGATGGAGATTGGTAAACTTCGGATACAAACCTTGATCTTGGATTTGTCCGGTATCATCGAAATGGAAGTTGAAATGATCACTGATTTAATGAAAATCCTCGATGGAACGGCAATGATGGGGTGTAAAGCTGTGGTGACTGGATTACGCCCAGAGGTTGTTATCAAGATGATCCGTTCAGGGGTTCAGTTAGATGGTAAAGCAGAAACAAAGGGTACGCTGCAGCAGGCCTTGATGGACTATCTTGTAGTCACCTAAATCGTGAAATGGAAGTCGCCATGTTGTGGCGGCTTTTTTTGGTGGCTAATTTGGGGTGTTAAGGAAATCCATTCACTGCTTTTTTTGACTCGGATAAGTAGATATGTATAGAAATTGACGTACAACGATACATTTATTCATTATGTGAACAACTTTTACTGGTTCTCGAAATGAGGGTATGTAGAAAACTAGGAAGATCACAGTAGGTCAAGATGCCACGGATCGTTTGTAGCTATAAGTAAATTTCCAATGAAGGTTAGCCTGAAGCAGGTTAACTTTTTTATTAATCGTTAAGTAGCGGCCGCCTATCCGCAAACACCCTCATTCGTATATGGTTTAAGATCCATTTCTGAATCTCCATCTTCTAAAAAAAAAACTTTGTGCCGACTTCTTCCCCTTTCATTCCAACCAATAACCCCTTTCTATAATTATAGCGAACTTTCTTTCTCACTTGATGCATCAAAAAACAACTTGTAAGTCACTAAGAAAAGCAAAATCATGAGTTTCTTAAATGGAGTTTCTTAAATGGAAAAGCAAAATTCATTATTGAAACAATGTTTTAATTTTTAACTTATATAATGATTTTCATGAAGTTGAGCCAAGAACCGTTCTTGTTCCGTACCCTATCTCGATAACTTGATAACTTAGGAAACTCATTTTTATTAAGGCGTAAATATTCTAGTGATTGGCATTTTGTATGTATGAAAGGTATTGGTAGTCCCAGCTATTGATGCTGCAGCCTATCAACCTACAACAGGAGAAATGGAGATGGTGAAAATATAAGAGGTATGTTCAGCGTTTTAAGGGGTTTCTAGAGGGATTCAAGAAAGGTATTGTTGCAACTTCATTTAGTAGGCATTTAAATCTTCATAAAAATTAAGGAGGAATTGAAAAAATGAATGTAAAAAAGGTTCTATTTAAAGGACTGGCAGCGGCAGCCTTGCTGGTATTCGTGACGCCTGCATTTGCAAGCGCGGTTGATCCAACTGAAGTATTAGGAAGTGAAAACGGTAAAGGAGCCACTTCACATGGCCATATCACAATAATGCCAGCAGATGAAACAACAGGTCCAACTGACCCGATCGTTCCTAGTGAACCGGATGGGGAAACAGGAAATACAGGGGCGCTAACAATTGATAATGTCTCGCCTTTAGAATTTAATACCCACCAATTATCCGGTGGAGCTGTGGAATATTCAACAACTACAAAAAAACCAAACGTTCAAATAACGGATATTCGTGGTACTGGTGCTGGGTGGACATTACAGGTCTCAACTTCACCATTCAAGGATCTAACTGATGAAACGATGATTCTAAAAGGTGCCACTGTTACACTTCCAATCGGGACTGCAGTTACAACTCCAGGAAATGTTTCACCTGCACCAGAATTAAGGGAAGTACAATTAGGTACTGATTCTGAAGGAACTGCACCACAAATCCTTATGTCTGCTCAAGATTCAAAAGGAATGGGAACGTGGGTAGATCAATTTGATCCTAGCAACTTGAAAATACATGTTCCTGCAGGAAACTTAGCTGGAGAGTATGTCTCAACATTGACTTGGAGTCTATTGGATGCACCACAATAATATAAAAAACCATGAGGTGAGGAAGATGAAAGCAATTACCCTGTCAGTGGCAGGAAGTATGATTCTGGCTGGATTTATCTTTTCGACAAATTCAGCGGAAGCAGCTGTCGTGAATAGCGCTATTTCCAAAAATTATATTGATTTTATTCCGGATGAGGGGATTACCAAGCCGGTAGATCCGGTCAATCCAGATGAACCGGATCCATCGAGTCCGATTGATCCTATAGATCCAGACAATGGCGGAACGGGAAATAGTGGATCTTTAACTTTGGACTATGTCTCCAACATCCAATTCGGAACCCAAAAAATTATGAGTGGGAACACTACATATAACGCAAATAATAAAGACCCATATGTACAAGTTTCAGATAAACGCGGAACGGGCGAAGGATGGGTTTTGACAGCAAAGGCTTCTGAATTAAAAAATAGCACTGGGGAGTCTTTACAGGGGGCTGAGTTAACATTCAAAAATGGACAAGTAAAATCACAATCATCAAATGTTTCTGAACCGCCAACGGCTTATGACGTTACATTTGATAATAGTGATTCAAAAAAATTCATGGAGGCACCTTTAGAAACTGGCCGCGGAACATGGCTGGACGTATTTTCAGGTTCTGACGGCGATAATGGTAATGTGCAACTAAAAGTTTTGGCTGGCTCAGCTGAAGCCGAAAGTTACAGTGGTACTGTAACATGGGAATTAACCAACGCACCTAGCTAAATACTCAAATAGGGCTTGGCTTTATAAGAAATTATGTAAGCCAAGTCCCATTAATATATATCACATCATGTTGAAACTAGAGGGGGATATAGATGAAAAAAGGGCTATTTATTTTGATTGTGTCCTTATTGATTGGGTTAGGAATCATTTCCCAGAATGAAACAGCCTTTGCTGGGACCATGGAATATTCAATCAAGGCCAATATTCCAAAAAACCAAATCAATAAGAAGTTGACTTACTTTGACTTGTATATGAAACCGGGGGCCGAACAAACGATATCTTTAACAGTGAAGAATAACTCGAGTGAAAAAATCGACTTAATGATTGAACCGAATACAGCCGTAACCAATCAAAATGGAGTGATTGATTACAGTAAAAATAATCAAAAAAAAGATCGTTCATTAAAGTATGCATTTTCTGATCTCATTTCCCCAAAACAAAAAGTAACGTTAAAAGGAAATCAAACGAAAAAAGTGCCTTTTACGATTCAAATGCCAGATGAACCATTTGATGGAGTGATTTTGGGTGGATTCTATGTGTACGAAATAAATCAAGGCGCCAAAAAACAAGAAGATGATAATGTTCAAATCAACAATGAATTTTCGTATGTGATTGGCGTCAAATTGACCGAAACGGATAAAAGGGTAAAACCCAATCTAAAGTTAAATAAAGTTCAAGCAGGATTGATGAACTATCGCACAGTGGTGACTGCGAATCTGCAAAACACGGAAGCTATGATTGTCAATAACTTGGAAGTGAATGCTCGAATTACGAAAGAAGGAAACAGGAAGATTCTTCACTCTTCAGAGAAGAATGGCGTATCCATGGCACCGAATTCTAATTTCGATTTTCCTATTAGCTGGGATAATCAAGCGTTAGAGCCTGGCAAATACCATATATATATAACGGCAAAAGACGGAGATCAAACCTGGAAATTTGACAAAATGTTTGAGATTAAAGGTGATGATTCAAAGAAATTAAATAAAGAAGCAGTTGAATTGGAAAAAGACTATACACTTATTTTTGCAGGGATCGGCGTGCTAATTGCGGTATTAATCATACTGGTCATTATTCTACTAAGAAGGAAAAAAAGCGGGGAAAAGCATGAAGAAGAGTAAAATATTCACTAGAATCACTTTCTCATTTCTCATTATTATGGGCTTGTTTTTTTCAAGTCTTCAATGGCTGGATCCAGTGGAATCCATTAAAGTGGAGGCAGCCGGTCCATTAGAAGATAATCCTCCATCCGGTATTATATTGGATGGCCTATTTACCACTCCATCAACAGGATCAAATAGCTCCATCATTAACAGTTATCTGGTTTCAGTAACCCCTGGAACCACAAATCAAAAGGGGGCAATTTGGTCAATCGACGATCTTAAAATGGATTTGACCAAAGATTTTACAGCCTCTATGTATTTGTATTTTGGGAATAATGGGGATAATGCGGCAGATGGTATGGCATTTGTGATGCATAATGATTCAAGAGGTGTAAATGCTATAGCAAAATCTGGGGCAAGCTTGGGGGTTTGGGCAGACGAAGGCTATAATGGATCGAAAACATCTGGCATTCAAAAAAGTTTTGCTGTTGAGTTTGATACCTATAAAAATAACGGTGATACTAGCTATTTTGATACTAATGTTAACGATGACCATGTTGCATGGGGGTATCCAGGGAAAGCTGATACTTATATAGATTATTCCGTTGGTGTTTGGCCGGTACAAAGTAATAGGAGAACCATGAAACATAATAACGTAGAGGGTAATACTGGCGTTCAGTATCCTGGTCTGTTATCAAATGGTACATGGCGTAAATTCGAAGTGAGATGGGATGCTGCAAGCCAAGCACTCACGTATCAATTAGAAGGAGTAAATCCAGTTACAGTTGCTGTAAATGCACAAGATGTTTTTGGCTCTACAAAAGTTTATTGGGGATTCACTGGTTCAACAGGCCCTACTTACAAGCAAACCAATCGTGTCGCTTTTGATGAAATACCGGATTTAGTAAATGCAGAAGTTGAGCAAACGATAACGAGACAGGATGATTCTGTTGTTGGAGAGGGCTCTTCAGTTTTTAAAGGTGATGTATTAACCTATACGCTTTATGCGAAATATAACGGCGGTTTACAAAATTGGAAAAATATCATCTTGAACACGGTCTTGAATGATCATGTTACGTTTATCCCAGGCTCCATGACATTGACAACCTCTGGTGAGACTGCCGCATTAGATGATAATTCGTGGTCAGGTCAATCGCTGGCACTTAGTATTCCAAATATGGATTCCACTAAAAATGCAGCGACGGTCACTTTTCAAGTGAAAGTAAATGCAACAACGGAAGCTGCCTCAGTTACCGAAACAGCTAGGTTTAATGGAGATAACATGGTGATTGATACTAATTCGATTGATTATGTAATCCAGCCTAATCAAGTACCGGAAGTGGCAATAAATGACGCTGGCCCTGTTTACGTATCCGAAGGTGAAGATTATGAAGTGACAGGAACCTGGAAAGACAGTGATGATTCTAAAGGCACTTTTTACTATGAATTGAATTCAGAGGAAATCCAATCTGAAGAAAAAGAGAAAGATGTGTCTTCCGATAGTGCCGACTGGAGTTTTCTCCTTGCAAAAGACCAATTAAATATGGGGGAAAACACTTTTGAAGTGTATGTAACGGATGAAAATGGAGCAAAGTCCAATGTAGCAACACTAAAAATCATTGTTGTAGAACCGCCATCTCTTACACTTGTTGATGCTGATACGGAAATATCTATTGATTTAGGAAGTGGCTACACAATAAAAGGGACATGGAGTGACGCAGATAGTGACAAAGTGGACCTATACTATGTGTTGGATAAAGGTGAGCCAATTAAATTTGCATCTGGTGCAGCAAATGTTGCTGATAAAGGGGAAGAAGTCAGATACGAGCATACCATTCCAGCAGATGAATTATCAGTAGGGACACATACTGTATATGTTTACAGTGTGGATGATACTGGCAGGCGATCAAACGTGGAAAAACTCACCTTGAACGTCATTGGACAAGTTAGTTTCACCAATGTCGCTACGGATGTTAGTTTTGTAGACATGGAAATTCCAAATCAACCGACATTTGCAAAACGAAATTCCGATTGGGATATTCGCGTGAAGGATACTCGTGGTACCGGCAGTTCGTGGCGGCTGACGGCTACTTTAAGTGAAGATTTTTCTGATGGAGCCGGACATTATTTATTAGATGCCTTAACTTTTGTTGATGAATTTGGAAAAGAAGAAAAAATGTTACTAGGAGTTGCCATGAATGTTTTTGAACATACAACCAAAAGTATGGATGAGATATCCATACAGTGGCGAGAAAATCAGGGGATATTATTAAAAATGGAACCTTTTGTCTATATAGGTGATTATCAGGGCAGGATTAAATGGAATTTAGTGGATGCGCCATGAAAAAAAACCTATGGCTAATCATTTTTTAGATGATCGAATAAACCCCGATCAATCCGTGTTCTTCTCCTTTTTTAAAGTGACGATAAGTCAATTTAAATTGAACAAGCCGAAGCTGAAAGAACATTGGCTATCGTTTGAATGGACGACTTTACAAGGCTCAAGGGATGTCCAATACGTAGCTAGCTAAAACAGCCTATCCGTTAACCCATCCGTGCTTATGATTGGTGTCTAGTTAAAATCGGGCAAGTGTACCTGGTAAAATGCTCGGTTTCGCTTTTTCTTTTACACTGGCTCTTAATAGACACCTCATTTTCGTTTTAACAAGTTGGTAAGTCATTCGATGCATACTGGCTTCCTGTAAACGTGAATGAGGCCTTTTTTTGTATATTCCTTTTCTAACGAAGTGAGTACAGGAAAACTGTATAGCCCTTATGATCGTTGTGGAAGCCGTAGACCCTTCAAAATAGGTCAATATTGGTTTCCTTTTTCTTACATATATATCATTGCTGGCGCTTCTCTAAAACGTTCATAGCACTTAGTTCCGGAGAAAGGTTTTAAAAGTCTCTTTCATTATGATCTTTAAACATTTAATCCAATTATTTAGATTCGGGTTTGGAATAGAGGATTCTTTTTCTTCGAACTACAAATTTAACAGCAGAAAATCATAATAATGACCTTATCGGGGAGAGTTCAAAAGCGGTATATACCAATTCATATTTGAACTAGTGTTCCAAAAAAGAAAAGGTTTAGATGAAAACGGGACCATTTAGGGAGTTTACTAAAGTATTTAATGGGTAAAGGGTAAGTGGGTTTAGGGCTAATGTCTTATTAAGTGGACAGGTAAAGAGGTGATAGTATGAATCGATTTTATAAACGTTATTCAGACGTGATTTTTCATTTATTTAAGGATAATAAATGGAGTAACTTAGCTGAATTATCCGATAAAACAGGGTATTCAAAAAGTACAATCCGACGTGATTTAAAATTCCTGGAGACTTTAATCCCCGAGGGATGGGGTTTTGAGAAAAGTGAAAGTCTTGGAATATGTCTTATTAAACCTGAAAATGGTACTTTAGAAAATTTATTGGTGCAAATAAGAGAAAAGAATTCCTATTTTCACATATTAAAGTTAATTCTTTTGAATGATGGTGTTGATATTTCACAGATTTCTCAAGAGGTGCATATTAGTCGTTCCACCGCATATCGTCACCTTGAAAAATTACAGGAGGTAGTACGGGAAGCAGGTGTAAACTTAACTGCTAGCCCATTCAAATTAGTAGGGGAAGAAAAGAAAATCCGGCGCTTTATCATGCAAAATTTGGATTTTGCGACATTGGAAACCTATACAGATAAAGATTCTCTCGATGAAAAGGAATTTCAAACAACGTTACTTCATTTGTTTTCGAAATATTCGATGTCATTTCGGACTGGTGCTTTACACCGACTTACAATGATTTTATATATATCTAATCTTCGTGTTACTATGGGGTATTTTGTTTCCTATCCAAAATCAGTCTTAATGAATTACGAAGGCAGTAAGTATTTTGATTTCTCTAAAGAACTAGGACATTATATGGAAAGATGCCCCACACGAGATATCCAACTTCAGGAAATATTTTACTTATCGATTTATCTCATGAGTGAGGAAAAACCAGTTAATAGATCACAACATCTTCGATACCTTCGAAACAGAATGAAAAGTAAACAAGGGTTTCCGTTGACTCAATTTTTGGATTCCCTTTCTGAATATGTTTGTTTTAATCTATCACAAGATGATATCTTCCTGTTCCATTTATACCAAACATTAAAGAGAATTTCACTTGAAACAGAATTTGAAATGGAGACTGTAAGGAATTCCATGTTACAATATCTTCCCTATTATGAATATAATCCAATTTTTCAGACCATAGAGAAGCTGGCTACCAAATCTTTCTTGACAGTGCCGCTTAAATTTAAGAAACTGGATGTTTTGGAAATATTCTCACTCCTTCAGGCAGCCATTCTGCGAAATAAGAATCAACACACAATAATAGTTGCTTTAGTTTGTCGTACATATACCGAAAAAGATTATATAAGGGAGGTTTTAAAGTATCACTACGGAAATCAGGTGAGGATTTCAACATTCGATCCCTCCAGCAAAGAATTGATTTACAAGTATGAAGAGATTGATTTAATCATTTCGACGGAAGAAGACATTATCGGATTTCAGAAAATTCCAGTAATTATGGTATCCTCTTTTCCAACTCCATCGGAATTAATGCAAATTAAACAATTTTTTGAAGATCATTTTTTTGACCAATTCAGTATGGACCCAGGATTGGTTTATCCATATGAAAAAATGAATGCCGTTGTTAAATGATTCACTGTGCAGAAAAAACAACTTGACTTTAACTACCAACGGCAGGAAACAGTTGGTATAGTGAGGAACCTAAGTATATCCGTTTCTGGGGTACTCTCTCTTTACCTAGGGGTTTACTTCAGCAAGGAATGGACATATGTATCATGAGGGAGCCTCTTTGATACATATAACTTCTGAATATTCCTTCCTGGATGAAACCAAAGCTGATCGCTTGATGGCAGGTTTCCCAGAGAAACAACCGCGCCGATGCAAGGCCGTTGAAACCTAAGCGATTATTTCTTTAACAGCCTCTTACGCATATCCTTTGCGCCAATGTGCTGGACTGACCTCATATCCTATTTCCGCCCGTCTGTATTAGGGACCGTGGGCATGAAAACCGAATGTACTATCGAATCACCCGTTTTTCAAGATAGTTTTTCGCAAAAGAAGCTACAATATCCTTCGCCTGTCCGATATTTTTCAATGAATCCTGACCGTAAAAGCGGGTGACTTCATCTTTTGATAAACATTGGAAGATAGTTTCCGCATCACTTTCACGAATTTCCCGTAATCTTTTCGTGTACAATACAGGAAACATATGATTCCCTCCCCATTTATCCATTTTAATGATTCTGTTTCTTTGATGGTTTTTCCTTTATTATGAAGTGCCTATTTTGCCGGTATTTTCGGGAATAATCGGACAAGCTAACATTAGCACGTATTAAACAGCTCAAGTTAAATAGCATTGGATGAAGGGGAGATAGATCATGGGAAAAAAACATCGCAACCGTATCGCTTCACCGAAAAAGAATAACCATATTCCGAAAGCGGACATCATTGCAGAACATGAAGCACATGGTAAGGAATATTCTGCGAATAAACGAAAGAACGGCCCTGGCTCCAATACAGATTGAGTAAACTTATTGACTGCTCTAGCCTTTAAGGGAGAGCGGTCATTTGTGTTTCTTGCCATCAAACGGTTCATCCTATATCTTTAAGAAAGAAGAACCATTGAAGGGAGTTAGGATGATGAAAGCACTTGTCTTTGATGATTTCGGCGGGCCAGAAGTTCTGTCTGTAAGAGAAATTGCAGAACCTGAACATTCAAGATCAGCCGTGATCGTTCGAATGAAAGCGATCGGCTTGAATTTTGCTGATGTATATAGAAGGAAAGGGAATTATCATTTGGTGGGTGATCCCCCATTTATTTTGGGTTATGAAGGGGCGGGGGTCATCGAATATGTCGGGGAAGATGTCCATCATGTGAAAGCAGGTGATCGTGTCGGGTTTGCTGATGTTCCCCATGCCAATGCGGAGCTGGTTTCGGTTCCAGCAGATAAACTGCTGCCGTTGCCTGAGGGCATTTCCTTTGAAACGGCCGCTTCCGTTTTACTGCAAGGATTGACTGCCCAATATCTAACTCATGACAGCTATCCAGTTAAAGACGGAGAAACCATTCTGGTCCACGCCGCTGCAGGCGGAGTCGGCCAATTACTGACACAGATGATCAGGATGAAGGGCGGTCAGGTCATTGGCTTGACATCAACAAAGGATAAAACGGCTGTTGCCAAACAAAAGGGTGCCGATCATGTTTTCCTTTACGGATCGGACTGGATGAATTCCATTAAGGAAGTAACCGGAGGTAAGGGCGTTGATGTCGTTTATGAATCAGTAGGCCAAACCTTGCTGAATAGTTTCGAGGCAACAAGGACTGGAGGGACTGTCGTTTTCTTTGGTATGGCAGGCGGCGATCCGGAGAAAATCGATCCAAGGATGTTAATGGATACATCCAAAGCATTAATAGGTGGAGACCTCTGGAATGTCTTGACTTCCCATGAAGAAAGGAAAAGAAGAACAGCAGAGTTGTTTGAATGGATCATGGCAGGAAAAATCTTCGTTGAAGAACCGACTCTTTTTTCGCTGGAAAATGGGGCTGATGCACATAGACTTCTTGAAAGCAGGAAAAGTACAGGGAAAATATTATTAATACCATAAAAAGGTATAAGGGCTTTCCATTCTAAATGGTGGGGCCTTTTTATTTTAGGCTGTTTTCAAATACTATGTTGCTATTTAACAGGTAGTGAGTTGTGGTTGATTTCCCCTCCAGATGCTCGCTTTCCGCGGGAGTCTCGCACTTCCGCTCCAATCAACCTTAAATAGTTTCGTTTTAAAAACAACAATCTTTACGAAAAGAGCCTTATTTTAAAAGAGCCTACTGCACTCAACACCTTATTCATACTGATGATCAGAAACTTTTTCAGTTCCTTTATATAGGCCCATTTTTAGACCCTTTGATAACTTATATGTTTCAGCCCATGCCATTAGAGGGGCTAAGGCCTGTTGTCAAAACAACCTGCTGACCAAGTTCCCTTATCCACAAGACCATTATGCAACACACGAATTCAGAGGAGAAATCCACAGAGGGCCATCCCAAAACCACAATCGTCATTCTGCAATTCACAGTCGGCCTTCGTCCCCAAAGAAGGCAAAAAAAAGAGAACGGATCCGTTCTCTTGGAAAACATATGACATATGTGATTTTAAGAGGAAATGGAGAGAACATCCAGACGCTTCTTTTGGATCGCGAAATAGGATTGGAGGGTTTCCTTTTTCTTTGAAAGAGAAAAGTTCCGGATAGCCGGGGCCACTGCATGATTGCCGAATTTAAGGGCCAAGGTCAACAGCCTGTCCAACTGGCCATATGTATCGTTTCTAATGCGCGCCATATACTCGGCAGCGACCTGCTTATCATCATCAGTACTTTTCTTTTTTCCTTCTGCCCGAAATTCTTCGGTCACAGTCTTTACACGGGAAATGAGCCATGTTTCGCACCAGTCGTTCAGCACATGGCGGATGAATTCTGCTTGATGGTGCTTTTGGAGAATGGGCTCGATATGTTCAGCCATTTCCAAATCATTCACTTCCCGGCAGAGAGCCTTCTCGGAAATATTTCTATGAAAATGAGCGCGTTCAAGCAGGCTTTTGATGGATTCTGCCTGGTGGGCATACTTGACCATCTGTTCCAATGTTTCGTTGTAAATGATCTTGCTTAAATAAGCAGAGGCCTGTTTTGGGGCAAGAAGTAACTGCTTATTGGCAGGAAGCGCCTGGCCAAACTTCTTAAGAGAATGAGAATAGACGAAACGGGCTAACTTCTGCAGTTCCTTTTGGATATCATTGGAGATGGTTGTCGCTTCTTGTAGAAATGAACGAAAAATATATTTGCCGACCCTTTCCAATTCCCTGCATACAGAGTCATTGATATGCCCAAGGTAGCCAGAGTTAAAAATCGTTCTCCGCAACAATGTCCGTTCCGCCCTATTTTCTTTATACTGCTCCAAGACACCTTCGGTAAAGGTGAACACGAGAACTTCTTTCTTTGAAAATGCCCTGCTTGCAAAAGAAATCGTCACTAAATGGCCTAAAGCGTCATGGATTGCATCGATTGCATCCAATAAGCGCTGCCTTGTGAATAGCGAGCTGGAATCAGGGACGATTTCACTATAATCAAATAGTACTGACTCAGACTTCAAAACAGACATTCGGAAAGCACCCATAAGCAGCAGCCGTTTTCCATGAATCGTTAAGGATTTGAAAGCATCGCTATAAAAGAAACGGTATTTCTTGCAATAACGGTCAGTCTTCCTGTTATAACCAAGATTACTTGCGGGACCAAGGTTAAACTTATAAAGGATATCTTCACCTTGAGGAACAGGCACAAACACTTTTTTTAGAGATCCTTGTGGTGCGGTGAATTTATTGATGATCTGCCTTAAGTACTTTTCTGTCGTTCCGACTCCTCGGGCCATCATATGAAGCGGGCTCTGGATGACCCCGTCCCAATCACTGTGGAGCAAGGCGTACAAACACGTATCGAATTCAGTGGAAGATACATTTCTTAATAGGTATTGGTAAGTTTCTTCATATATCATAAGGCATCCATCCTTTTCTAGAATCTATATAAACATTGAATCGATAAAAGTAGCATCGTTGGAGTAAATAGTTTTGGAAGTTTTATGATATGGATGAAATATTATTTCGATATATTTTGAAAATAGTAAATTAGTTGCACAAAAGTGATAAAATGGTTAAATGGGAACATACATGACAAGGAGAGATATTTAAAACCATGATACTTTCACTACTCGTTTTCATCTTAAAAGGGATTTTTATGAAAATACCATTTGCCATATTGGGACTTTCCTTGATTCCGCAGAGATGGACAAACGCAATCACCAAAAAGGATATATCCTTTTTCATTGAACAGGTGCTAAGACTTTTAGTTTCTGCTGCCATATTGTTTTTCGTTATCGATATTATGCTATTGGATCTTACTGCCACTGCATTCTTTTCGAGTTTTGCCATCATTCTTGGGCTCATTCTCATCATTGATTCCAGAATGTATGTGTACAGTGCCAGGGAATCTTCAATAAACCGACGAAATCGGAGGGGAAATGAAGCTGAGAAGCAACCAAAAACACCTTGGAACGTACATTTCAACAGTTTGCTAGGTGTTGTTTTGATATTAGCTTGGGTCATCATGCTGTTTTACCCCATCACTTTTGCCGCAGATCTGCATGGCTGGACAAAGGTCGATAAGAAAAATGAGCTGGAAGAAGTTCAAGATATAAAAACCATGCCGCTTGTTACAGTGAAAATGGCAGATGCAAAAGGTGATGCAGCGATTAATAAAATAGAAAATGCATCATATTTCACTGAAGGCGAATACCGCCTAACCAATATTAATGATGAATTGACTTATACTTCACCAATTGAAATGGACGGATTTTTGAAAGCTGGGAAAGCGGTATACACGCCAGGTTATAATTTGATTTCTGCCGTATCGACGGATAAAGGGGCAAGTACGGTAAAAGGGAAGATGCTATATGCTCCCTCACAGTACCTCGATCATGATTTGGAAAGGACCATCCGCAAAGCATACCCGAATAAAATCATCCATGATTCATATTTGGAACCGAACGAAGACGGAAAGCCCTTCTTTGTAGCTTCAGTGGGACATTATTTGAAATACCGCAGCGGGCCCGCAGTGGACGGGGTAGTCGTAGTGAATCCTGAAACGGGGGACATGAAATACTATCCTTTAGGAAAAGAACCTGAATGGGTAGATCGAACATTCACATTGGAAACGGCCCTGGAATATTGGACCTACTGGGGGAAATACGTTCACGGGTGGAAAAACCAGTCCTTATTTGGGCCGAAGAAAGATGTCTTGATTCCAAATGAGGAAAATATGCAAGTCACATTCAACGAAAAAGGCGAATTGATTTATGTAGTGGACTTCACCAGGGCTAAATCAAAAGGAAACTCAAAAACCCTTGTAGGTTACGGTGTTTTCAATGCCAAAACCGGTGAAATGACGTACTACAAAGGCGTCACGTCCGTTCTAACTGGAAAGGAAGCAAAATCCAACGCCAATGCGAGTGAGTTTTTGTCTAAATATCCAGGCTGGAAAGCCACTAATGGAATTTTCTATACGATATACGGTGCGCCCACTTATGTCATCCCGGTTACAAAGGGCAGCAAGTTTCAAGGTGTGGCGATCGTGTATGCCAATAGCGATAACCCCCAAGTTGTCTTTGGGAAAACGAAAGACGAAGCTTTCCGGAATTATAAAAAGCTGATTGCATCTTTAGGGAAAGTCAGTGGTGTAACGCCTCAAAAAGGATTTGAGATGAAAGAAATAAAGGGGAAAGTTACAAGGATCAACGATGCCAATCTTTCCAATGGATACGTATTCTATTTAATCGTAGAAGGCAATGCCAAGAGATTCTCAGTGGACCCTGGAGTCAATGAGCTATCTGATGTTGTATTGACGAATGTAGGAGACCGGGTTGTACTGAAGGTGATGGATATGGAAGAAGACGTCGTTCCAGTCGATCAATTCACTAATCTGGACTTACCTAAGAAATAAAAGCATGATTGAAGCATGAAAAAAAGCATTGGGTATCAGCAATGCTTTTTTTCATGCCTGCATTTAGAGTTCGATTGATTAACATTACAGGTCCGATAGTTTGAATGAAAGGATGGATTTCATATAATATCCCTTTTGAATGACGGCTTTTATTACGAAGTGCCCATTTATCCGTTTCCGCACCCGGTACAGCAATGAAGCGATTTCTTCTGCCGTCACAATTTGCTCGGGATTACCGATTCTCTCGGGCCATACATGCTGGACAATCTCTTCTTTTGAGATTAGGTTGTCCAAATTCTCATAAAGCAACTTAAAGCAATCGAATTCCTTAGTAGGCATCTTAATGGGTGCTTCATCATTGATGATCACGGTCTGAAGGTGCTTATTGATAGCCACGATTTGCTGTATCTCCGGGTTCACCGGAGTGAAATCCCGTGTTAAATCGTTGTCGATGGAAATCATGAATTCAATCAATCCATTAATCAAAGTAATGGAATCCCCCGGTTCGATGAGGCAGGGATGGCCCGGAACGAGCGGCATCTGGTTCACGGAGGTCCCGTGTTTGCTTGCCAAATCCTCAATGAGAAGCTGTCCTTCCTCCATATAAATCCGGCAATGTTCCCTGGAAACGAAGTCATTGTAAAGCATGAAATCAGCTTTGGAGTGCTGGCTTGCACGGCCAATCAGCAGGCTTTTCCCTTCATAAACATAGGCGAAATCCTCGGTTTGGCCTTTGTGCAAGGTTCTCGATACAACCTTGAAAGTTTTATAGATCATTCACTTCATATCCCCTTAAGAGTCTGAATATTTAGATTATTTTTATAGATTTATCATTTTGGCTACATGGCTGTTTAGTGGGTTCAATTTTATAATTATAAATTATCATACGCTTACTTACTAACGAAAAATGAAAAAAATACAAATTAGGCACACAGCCATTATAACTTAAAGTAATGACGGATGAAGAAAGTAACTCTATTTTTGCTTGCCTTGACTGTCAGAGGGGTGCTTTTAAGGCGTTTCCTCAAAGCCGGCCAGGCAGGCACCGGAAGAAGTATGCGATGAAAATGTACCTTACGCTTGTGGAAAAGGAGTTGACCAAAGGTGAGTATGTGGAGAGATAGGATAAATGCCTTCAGTATCCTGCTGATGATCATTAGTATGATAGTATATATTATTTTTCCCCAGCCCTTTACCCTCAGTCTGTACTGTATATTTGGCATTGCCTTTATTAGCCTGACTTTACTGAATTAAGCATATCCTGGATTGGGGAGGGAAACGGGAAGGAAGAAGACAGAAAAGGTGGAGGAGGCATGACTGAATACATGACTCTTCCAGTGACGTTAATATAAAAATTCAGTGCCTGCCGGATCAACGGCAGGCTTTTTTCAAGCTCTAAATTACTAGAGGTACGCTATCCAAGATTTAATGATCATTATCATTCACCCATACTTTAAAAGAGCCATTTTTAATTGGAAACGGTATAATAAATTGGCAGAAGTAGACATTAATATGAACTGCCACTGAGTTTTATCGCGTGGATTAACTGAATCTCGAGAGAAAGAACCTTTATACAATAAAGTCAAAACAAGAAAAGGAGAAACCATGACAAATGAAACTGGATGGAATTTAGACAATAGTTATGCCCGGCTTCCGGAAAAATTTCACACGAGCACGAACCCGACTCCTGTACGTTCACCGGAGTTGATCATTCTCAATGAACGGGTGGCTGAATTCCTTGGTTTGGACGTTCAAAAGCTTCAAAGTGATGATGGCGTGGCGGTGTTTGCCGGAAACGAGCTTCCAGAGGGTGCTTCGCCTCTTGCCCAGGCTTACGCGGGGCATCAATTCGGGCATTTTAATATGTTAGGGGACGGCCGGGCGATATTGCTTGGCGAGCAGGTCTTATCCGAAGGCGAGAGGGTCGATATCCAGCTGAAGGGTCCGGGAAGAACGCCATATTCCCGCGGGGGCGATGGCCGGGCTGCACTTGGACCGATGCTGCGCGAATACATCATCAGCGAAGCGATGCACGGGCTCGGTATTCCTACCACCCGAAGTCTGGCAGTGGTTACGACCGGTGAAACGGTGATCCGTGAAACCGGGCTGCCTGGTGCCATCATGACCCGTGTGGCTTCGAGCCATCTTCGTGTCGGAACCTTTCAATTCGCTGCAAAATGGGGCACGGTCGAGGAACTCCGGACCATTGCCGACTATGCAATAAAGCGTCATTTTCCAGACATTGAAGCAGATGAAGCCGATGAAAGCCGTTATCTCTCGCTGCTGCAGGAAGTGGTCAAGCGTCAGGCTGAGCTCATTGCCCAATGGCAGCTGGTTGGCTTCATTCATGGGGTGATGAACACCGACAACATGACGATTAGCGGAGAAACCATCGATTATGGCCCTTGCGCCTTCATGGATGCCTATGACCCTGCAACAGTATTCAGTTCAATTGATACTCAAGGCCGCTATGCCTATGGTAACCAGCCGATAATTGGGGGTTGGAATCTTGCGCGATTCGCTGAATCCCTATTGCCGCTGTTACATGATGACCAAGATCAGGCCGTTACACTGGCCCAAGATAAGATTTCTGTTTTTAATGATCTGTATCACACTAATTGGTTAGCGGGAATGAGAGCAAAACTGGGGTTATTCAACGAAGAGACACAGGATGAAGCACTTATTAATGGCATTCTCAGTATGATGAAAAAGCATGGTGCCGACTATACCAATACCTTCCGTGCTTTGACCTTAGATAAGATGGCGGATACGGTCCTTTTCGGGACACCTGAATTCGCCCAGTGGCAAGAGCTCTGGTTGGCTAGACTAGGCAGGCAGAAGGAATCGAAGGAATCTTCGAATCAGTTGATGGAGAAAAGCAATCCTGCAGTGATTCCACGGAATCACCGGGTTGAAGAGGCATTGGAAGCGGCAGTGGAACAAGGGGACTACAGCGTGATGGAACGGCTTTTGGATGTTCTCTCAAACCCTTATGCACACTCTGATGAACAAGCCGAATACTCCACACTGCCTGCGTCAACAACGCCTTACCGAACCTTTTGCGGTACCTGATTATAATGGAGATTATGAAGGAGCTCCCGAGACTGAAGTTGATTCTTTGTCAACTTCAGTCTCGGGAGCCTTTTTGTTTATTTAGTAAAAAAGTTTAGTTTGAAGAATGTCCATTGCGCGCTCAATATCCGCTAAATCTTCCTTTGATGCCTGTTGCAGCCGGCTTTGGAAACGGGACTCCACGATTGCAAAAGCCTCGTTCATCATCGTTTCCCCCTCTTTGGAGAGGCGGATGTATTGTTTCCGTCTATCTTCCGGATCACTTATTTTTTCAATTAAATTCTTTTCGCTTAATTTTTTCAGTTCACGGCTCGTGTTAGGCATGGAGATGTGCTGACAGTCACTGATTTCACTTGGAGTGACAGGCTGACTGACTGTTATATATTCAAGAATGTGATATTGTACCGGCGTGATGGAATCGGGTTTGGCGTTTTGGGTCAATTCGTGTGTCACTTGATGTACGGAAGTTGTAAATGTGACCATTTTTTCAAAAAGAGCTTTTTTGTCCATAACTTTCACCTCTTACTGAGAAGATATCAAAAGTGTTATCAAAATACAATTATCATTTGACAACAAAAAAGGCGTTGTTATATTATTGTTATCAAATGATAAGTAAATAGGGGGAACGTCATGAACATGCTGGTCATTTACACATATCCAAATCATAAAAGTTTAAGCTATGCCTTTTTACAAAAAGTCATCAAGGGAAGTAAGGAGAACACCCACATAAAGGGGCTGCAGGTCTTGGATTTATATGAAGAGGGCTTTAATCCGCTCTTGGAGTTCAATGAGCATAAACGAAGGCGTGATATGCATCGTGATCCTCAGCTTGAAAAATATAGAAATCAAATTACTTGGGCCGATAAGATTGTCTTTGTTTATCCAATCTGGTGGGGGAGGCCTCCCGCAATGCTGATGGGATACATTGATCAATTATTTTCTTCGAATTTCGCCTACAGGGATAAAAAGGGATTGTTCCCAGAAGGCCTTCTTAAAGGAAAGTCGGTCGTATGTGTATCAACGATGAAGGGACCTGCAAAGTATCCGCTTCTCTGGTTGAATGATGCGCATAAAATCTTGATGAAAAGAGCGTTATTCAATTTTGTCGGAATCAAAAAAGTGAAGTTTTTCGAATTCGGTAATATGGAAAGCCCAAAGGGGAAACAAACCCAAAAGCTAGAAAAGGTTTATCGGTATTTCAGAAAGGTGGCAAGCTAAGTTATTACGTGATTGATAGAGGCACTTGATTTGGATATTTTGCGATGACCTTGATTTAAAGGGCAAGAGTCTTGATTGATTAAGATTAAAACTCCATAAAAACTAGATGATAATTGATTTTGCTTTCTTGATTTCCACTCCAGGCACTCGCTTTCCGCGGGCGGTCCGCCCGCGGCGCTTCTTGTGCCTGCGGAGTCTCCCTTGGACGCGCTTTTCTAAGCAGAAGTCCCGCACCTTCCGTTCAATTAACTTTGCTTTGAAATATAGATAAAATTTCTGGTTTGAATAAGGTTAGTTTCTCGAAAAGGTAGTTCCTATGCGAAATGCTTCATCTGTTTTTTAAACTTTGGGTTGCCGACATATGTCGGCAACTTTTCTTTTTTTATCGCTTTACATGTAACAGATTACATAGTTTGTTATGTAACCACTTAGCTGTGCAGCTTCGTAATCATTCCCGTTTTGTTTTCACTAACATCCATTTGTTCTTGATGAAGGTAAGGATCATACAAATCACTATGATCGTCAATGAAGCTAATCCACTTAACCATATGCTTTGGAATTCACTTACATAAGGCTTGATGATGTATGAGGCAACGATGGCCAGGACCGCGCTTATCGGTATGAAATCAGCGACTTTCCCTTTGCTGAATACGATAACAAGGATTGGAGCCAGCAATGCTGAATATACATTACCTGAATAAAATAAAAGCTCTAAAAGGTTTGGGGAATAGAAGAGCGTAGCTACGAAAACCAATCCTCCAATACAGGTTGCAAGAAGGCAGGCCATCCTTATTTTTTGCTGGTCGCTTTTTATCGTTTGAAAGGGTACAAGAATATTGGCTACGATCAGGCTTATCAATGAATGCAGGCAGGCACCGAATGTTGAGGTGATTGCACTGAAGGCACAGAGCACAAAAAGGATGAAAAAGAATGGTGTTGTTATCTTGTTTGCCAATCCAGCCAAAATCGAGTGTATGTCAGTGAAACCGCCCGTAAAGATAACCATGATGAACAGGGATGAAAAGGAGAGCGGGAATATGATCCATATAAGGCCAGATAAAGAGAATGTTAAGGGGACTTTTTTCAACTCTATCATAAATAATCGCTGCCATGATGTCAGGTCAAAGAAAAACTGGCCGAACCCGACAAGAAGTCCTGCAAAAAGAAAACTCCATAGATCATACTTATTGATTACGAGCATGTATGGATGGTATAAACGAATCCCATCATAAACAGGCTGAATCCCTTCTTTGACGAAAAAGTATAAAGGAATTAAGATAACGGCGGCAAACATGAAGACGACTTGAAAAGCTGCGAATCCATGAATGAGCTTTAACCCGCCGAAGCCAGCAAAAAGAACACAAAAACCGAAAAAAAAGAACAACCCGACATATAGCGGCGTATCGAAAAGAAACTGGCATAGGGTGGACGCTGCCATTCCCTGGATGAATAAAGTATATAAGCTGGTCATGACCAGGATCACGATCAATATCCAATATCCCAAAGGATGAAGCCTGGTTTTTAAATAGTCCCCGATGGTCAATCCCACTGGGAAATCCTGCCGGACCCTCTTCCCGATGAAGCTGAACATGAACAGGGCGATCGCTCCCATAAGAGCATAGCCGATCCCTCCGAAAACTCCATACTTCACCATCGATTCAGGGGAGGATAATATCGTGGTTCCTGTGACCCAGCGTGCCAGGAGGGAGATGATCCCTAAGCCCATGCCAATTTGAATGGGGCCTTGTACGTATTCTTGAAATGTACGTTGTCGCAATGTTCATTTTCCTTTCTCGCGGAACTCTTTGGGCGTGATTCCCTCTATCTTCCGGAATAAAGTGCTGAAATAATGCTGGCTATTGAAACCTGAGTTCTCAGCGACATCTGATATGCTCCAGCTGGTGTTATTGGTTAAGGCCCTTTTAGCCGCTTTTATTCTATATTGCATTATATATTCCGAAAAGGAAGTGCCGACTTCTTCATGGAATTTCCTGCTTAAATAAGTCGGGTTGGTATGCACTTCACGAGCGATATCCGAAAGGGAGAGTTTTTCAGCATAATTTTCATGTATGAATGAAAGAGAATGGTGAATCAGGGTTGAATAGTTATGGGAAGACTCCCTTTTATCATACCTGGATAGCACTTTCTGCAAATCGCTTTCTATTACAGGCTTCGTTAAATAATCAACCACGCCTATCCTTATGGATTGCTGGGCATAATCGAAACTTTGATGCGCGGTCACCATTATGATTTCCACTTCTTTGTTTAGTGCCCTTAGGTCTTCACCAAATTCAAGACCCGATCGCCCCGGGAGATTAATATCCAGGAAAGCGAGATTAATTTTATAATTTTGATTGAAGGTAAGTGCCTGACAGGCATCAGCAGCTTTATGAAACTTCCAAAAAGGATAAATGGACTGAATCATATATTCCATTTGTTCAAGGACCAATGGTTCGTCATCAACTAATAACACATTCATTCCGGGGCCGCCTCCTCCATTTTCTTATCATAAACAAGTGGCCATGATACCTCTACCTTTGTTCCCGATTCATTAGAAGATATATTCAATTGTGCACGGTCACTGAAATACAGATATAAACGTTTTTGGATATTATCCAGGCCATGGCCGCCTTCGTCAGTAACGGAAGATGCATTTCCCATTAATCCATTATCCGCCACTTCCAGATACACCATCTGCGAATCCCGATAGAACCGGATATGCAGAAGGGCTTCCCCCACTTTTTTTTCCAATCCGTGTTTAAACGAATTTTCCACTAAGGTCTGGAGAATGAAAGGGGGTACCAGTGCGATTGATAATGGGTTTGGGCAATCCATATCAATCTTAAGGCGGTCACCAAAACGTAGGGTCTGGATGTCGAGATAATGCTGGGTATACTGAATTTCCTGGGAAAGGGGGATTAATGGTTCTGAAGCTTTATATTTGAATTTCAAGAATTGTGAAAATGCCTCTAAGGCCCGTATCAATTCAGCCGTCCTGTTCAGGCGGGCCAAGCCCAAAATGACATTTAGTGTATTAAATAAAAAGTGGGGCTGGATTTGCTGGTTCAATTTATTATATTGTGCTTCTTGCAGTGCTTGCTCCAGGCGTATCTCTTTGTTTCTATTTTCAAGAAGGTCGATCCTTTTCTCGAATATGAATAAAAATAAAAGAGCGATAGCTCCCATGATGGGAGCTAAAATGAAGAGCATGATAATTAACGTGAATCCCTCGTAACTAAGCATGGAGAACCTCTGCTGGTTATATTTTTAAATTACTTGAATTATTCTGTTTATTAGTATCATACTAAAGACCCCTCCGGAAATCTACAACTTATGACACAATGTGACAGGCCACTTGATGATTTTGTGCTGAGAGCTTTAGCTCGGGTAACTGTGTTTTACAGATGTCCATCGCAAAAGGGCACCGTGTATGGAAGCGGCAGCCGCTAGGAGGATCGATGGGTGAGGGGACATCACCCGTTAATAGGATTCGTTCTCTTTCATGCACCGGATTCGGTACTGGGATGGCAGATAGCAATGCTCTCGTATATGGATGCTGCGGCTGTTCGAAAATGGACTTTTTATCTGCTATTTCGACTATCTTTCCGAGATACATGACCATTACGCGATCCGAGATATGCCTGACCACTCCCAAATCATGTGAGATGAAAAGAAAGGTAAGATCGAACTGTCGCTGTAAGGATTTTAATAGATTCAGTACTTGTGCTTGAATGGAGACATCAAGTGCAGATACAGCTTCGTCACAAATGATCAATTTTGGGTCTACTGCAAGAGCCCGCGCAATGCCGACCCGCTGTCTCTGGCCGCCGCTGAATTCGTGCGGGTATCTTTCCATGGACTCCGGTCTCAGCCCCACATGGCCCAATAATTCTTCAATCCTGCTCTTTCGTTTTTCTTTAGGCACCACATTTTGGATGGCCAAAGCTTCTCCGAGGATTTGCCCTATAGTCTGCCTAGGATTAAGAGAGGCAAATGGATCTTGAAAAATAACTTGCAAGTCCTTCCTGGTGCTCCTCATTTCTTTTTTTCCTAAACTGAGTAAATCCTTGTCCTGAAAGTGAATGCTCCCGCTTGTAGGTTCATCCAATCGAAGGATGGCCCTTCCGGTGGTCGATTTTCCGCAGCCTGATTCGCCCACTATGCTTAAGGTTTCACCCTGATAGATATGGAAGCTAATATCATCAACGGCTTTTACATGATTGACGGTTCTTCCGAAAAATCCACCCTTGATCGGAAAATATTGTTTCAATTGATCTACTTTAAGCAAAACCTTTTTCTCTGCAACTGGTACCCCCATCATAAAACCCCCACCTCCTCTTGATTGTTATAGTCCTTCTCCCATTGGGGGGTGAACATCCAGCAGCTGACCTGGGTGCTTGGGCCGGTTGCCTGGAGATCCGGTACGGCTTGTTCACAAATGCTCTTCTTATTTGCACAGCGGGGAGCAAAGCTGCAGCCTTTGGGCATGTTGTAAGGACTTGGAACAGTCCCGGGAATTGTAGTCAGTTCTTCCTGGTCCATATCCAATCGTGGAAGGGATTTTAATAAACCGATGGTGTATGGATGTTTTGGGTTTGTGAATATTTCCTTGGCCAACGTATATTCAACTATTTTTCCTGCGTACATGACGGCAACCCGGTCACAGGTTTCGTATACGACACCCAGATCATGAGTGATCAAAATGACTGCCGTCCCGAAATCCTTTTGCAGCGTCTTGATCAGTTCGAGGATTTGGGCCTGTATCGTCACATCCAGTGCCGTTGTAGGTTCATCCGCTATTAAAACCTCAGGGTGGCAGGCAAGTGCCATGGCAATCATGACCCTTTGCCTCATTCCGCCGCTTAGCTCATGCGGCTCCTGTTTTGCCCTTTTTTCAGGTGAGGGAATCCCGACGAGCCGAAGCATGTCGACGGCTTTGTTCCATGCTTCTTTTTTTCCCAGATTTTGATGGAGCCGGATGGCTTCTGCAATTTGCTCACCTGCTGAATATACGGGATTCAATGATGTCATCGGCTCTTGGAATATCATCGAAATTTCATTACCGCGTATAGATCGCATCTGTTTTTCAGTCTTCGTAAGCAGATCCTCCCCTTTAAAAAGGATGCTGCCCCCGGCAATCTTTCCAGGGGGCGATGGAATAAGCCTTAATAATGATAAGGATGTTATACTTTTACCACTTCCAGACTCCCCGACGATTCCGAGGGTTTCCCCTTTATTGAGGGAGAAACTGATTCCGTTGACTGCTTTACTCGTTCCTTCGTCAGTGAAAAAGTGGGTCTGCAGATTTTTTACCTCCAGTATTTTATCATCAACCTGTTTCATCATCCTACCTCCTTAATTCAAGTCTATTCTTTTGTTAAAGTATCGATAGAGGACATCCACTGCCAAATTCATGAATACGAAGATAACGGAAGCAATAAGGACCCCGCCTTGAACCATTGGCAAATCCCTCGTTCTGATTGCATCAACTATCAATCTCCCAAGACCATTGATGGCAAATACGGACTCTGTCAATACTGTACCGCCGAGTAGTGCACCGAACTGGAGGCCCACGACCGTAATGACGGGGATAAGCGCATTTTTCAGGCCATGTTTATAAATGATGACATATTCTTTTAATCCCTTTGCTCTTGCAGTCCGGATGTAGTCCTGGCGAACGACTTCGAGCATGCTCGACCTGGTCATCCTTGCTACAATGGCCGCTCCGCCGGCCCCAAGGGTTATGGCTGGGAGAATCATGTGCCTAATGGTTCCCCAACCTGAAACCGGAAACCAATGAAGGTTTACGGAAAAGAAGTAGATAAGCATCAGACCTAACCAGAAACTAGGTAATGAGATTCCTAATAAAGCAACGATCATGATGGAAATGTCAGATACCGAGTATTGCTTGGTTGCCGAGATGATTCCTGCCAGCATTCCCAGGACAACGGTTATGAAAATGCTTGCAAGTGCCAGTTCAAGGGTGATTGGCAAGCGGACCATGATTTCGTCCAAAACAGGGCGGCTGCTGCGGAGAGATTCTCCAAAGTCACCTTGTACAGCATGAATGATATAGTCTGCATACTGATAGAGGATTGGACGATCAAGGCCAAGATCATGTCGCAGCGATTCAATCGTTTCTTTAGTAGCCCCTTCACCTGCAAGCAGTGTTGCCGGATCTCCAGGGACCATTTGCATGATGAGGAAAACAACAAGACTCACTCCTAGTAAAACCGGTATGGTTTGAAAGACCCGTCGGATTATAAAAACGAACATTTTCTCTCCTCCTTATTTTTTCATTCTTGGATCCAGGGCATCTCTAAGTCCATCCCCGAAGACGTTGAAACCCAGCACCAGTGTTGATATGGCTATTCCGGGAAACAAGGCGATGTGAGGGGCGCTGAACAAATAATCCCGACCGCTGCTCAGCATGGCTCCCCATTCCGGTGAGGGAGGCTGGGCTCCCAATCCAAGGAATGATAATCCGGCTGCCGACAGAATGGCCGTTGCCAGACGTAATGTAGCTTGAACGATGACGGGTGATAGAATATTCGGAAAAATGTGCTTGCGTATGATCGTGAAGTCAGTGGCTCCCAATGCACGAATGGCATCGATATATTCCAGCTTCCTGACTGACAATGTGGAACCGCGTACAATCCGGGCAAACATCGGTATGGAAAAGACACCGACCGCTACCATTACATTGATTAAACTTGGGCCAAGGGCACTAATGATGGCAAGAGCCAGCAATATTCCCGGGAAAGCCAGCAGAACATCGACAATCCTCATAATGATGGTATCGATCCATTTTCCGTAATAACCTGCTGTTAACCCAAGCAGTATGCCGATGAACGCCCCGAAGAATACAGAGACAAACCCAACCGTTAATGAAAGCCTCGTTCCATATAATAATCTGCTTAAAATATCCCTTCCCTTATCATCCGTACCCATCCAATGTTCGGCTGACGGAGGCTGGAGTTTGTGGACTAAATCAATTTCATAGGGATCCTGTGGTGAAATCAAAGGTGCAAACATGGCCAATAAAATATAAAAAAGTACGATGTACCCGCCTATCAATGCCAATTTATTTCTCTTGAATTTTTTATAAAAAGCTTTCCAGTTTCTTAGTTTTGGAGATTTTCTTTCGTTTACCTTCAATTCGGTATTATTCAAGACGACCTCTGGCTTCATTGGATTTCCTCCTTTTCTTTCATTAAATTTATTCAAAATATGTATTGAAGTAAATATGATGCGGAAAAGCAGTAAAGATAATTAAAAAATGAGTAAAGATTCTGAAAATATAAAATTCTTTTTTTTCTTATAATTTGAAGTAAGCCCGATGTACTCATAGCTGAAAGTTACTTGGAGAAACAAAGGCAGGTTGAAAAGGGAGGAAATAGAATGAGAAAAGGTATGATTGGGGTACTATTCGCATCGTTATTAGGCATCTCATCCATTTTATCTGGGTGTGCAACAGATCAAACCGGCAGCAAGGAACCGGAAGAAAAAGCGAAAGAAGGAGGTACACTAATCGTCGCCCGATTATCTGACGCGACCATCCTGGACCCTCACTTCATAACAGACATTCCATCAGCAAACGTCGTTTATGAAAAGGTTTATCAAACATTGGTCGTTCCTGATAAAAACATGGATCCTAAGCCGCTGCTGGCAAAAGAGTGGAAACAACTGGATGATGTCACTTGGGAATTTAAATTGCAAGAGGGTGTCAAGTTCCATGATGGAGCTCCATTCAATGCCGAAGCGGTGAAAACCAATTTCGACAGGATACTGGATCCGGCAACAGCTTCCCCGCAGGCTGGTAAATTGGAAATGATCAAAGAAATTAAAGTGGTTGACGATACTACCGTACAATTCAAGCTGAAATATCCTTATGCTCCACTGTTATCTATTTTAGTTAGTAATGAAGGAAGCATCATCAGCCCTAAAGCCATTAAGGAGCATAGTGATAAACTAGGCCAAAACCCCGTTGGGACAGGACCCTTCATTTTTAAATCGTGGAAGCCCGGTGAAGAGATCGTACTTTCGAAAAACGAGGACTACTGGGGGGATGAACCTAAGATTGATGGGGTAGTATTCAAGGTTGTACCTGAAGATGCTACGAGGATTGCGATGATTGAAACGGGTGAAGCACATGTGACCGATCAAGTGCCAGTGACCGAGATTGAGAGGATCGAAGCATCGGACACGATGGATTTATATCGCACGGAGGGACTTGCAGTTGAATACCTAAGCTTCAATGTTAAGAAAAAACCTTTCGATGATGTACGTGTCCGTAAAGCGGTCGCACATGCCATCGAGGTCGATTCGATTATCAAAGGGGTTTATAACGACGTCGGTACGAGGGCAAATTCAACAATGAGCCCAAAGGTGTTTGGCTATGATCCGGATATAAAAGGCTACGACTATGATATTAATGAATCGAAGAAGCTCTTGACTGAAGCAGGGGTCAAGGATGGCTTGGAGTTTACACTGACAACGAGTGATCGTAAGGAAAGGATCAACATGGCGGAGGTGATTCAATCCCAGTTAAAAGGAATTGGAATTAAGGTCAAGATTCAGGTCCTTGAGTATGGGGCTTACATTGACGCGACCGCTAAGGGCGAGCACCAAGTATCGATAGGCGGCTGGGGCAATGCTACCGGCGATGGAGATTATAATCAATTCAATCTTTTTGATAGCAAATCCCAAGGTGCTGCGGGAAATAGTTCATTCTATAGCAATCCGGAAGTGGATAAATTGATTGAAAATGCACGTCAAGAATCGGATGGCGATAAACGTAAGGAACTATATTCGAAGGCACAAGAAATTGAAAGGGAAGAAGTTCCATATGTTCCTATTCGCAACTATGAGCACTTGGCCGTATATGGAGGGACGGTTAAAGGGCTTTGGCTGAATCCGGCAAATTATTTAATGCTCGATGATGTAACCGTGAAGTAGGGAATTCAGCAAAAAAGGAAGGCAGCATAAGGATGTTATGCTGCCTTCTCAATTAGGAGGGGAAATATGATTGATTTACTGCTAATCCATGGGACCGTGATAACCATGGATCAAAACAGGAGAATTCTGTCGGATGGCGCCATCGCCATAAATCAAGGAAGGATTTTAGCCGTTGATGCAACCGAGAAACTGCAATTGAAGTATGAGGCTGTAAAGGTCATTGATTGCAGCCATCAGTGTATATTGCCCGGATTAATAGACGTTCATGGTCATGGGGGGCATTCCATGTTCAAAACGATAGCGATGGAGAATATTGATTTTTGGATGCCCATCATGACAAATACGTATAAACATTTTGTAACAGATGATTTTTGGTACTACGAAGGAAAGCTCTCCTCTCTTGAGAGATTAAAGGCGGGTGTGACAACAGGTGTGAGCGTTTTAGGGTCCATGCCACGATCCGATGAACCGATTTTCGCCATCAATCACGCAAAAGCATACGCCGAAGTGGGGATCAGGGAAGTGGTTTGCACCGGGCCCTGCAACCCTCCATGGCCACATTCGTTCAGTCGGTGGATTGACGGAAAGAGAATGGTAAAGGAAGTTTCCTATGAAGAAGTATTGAAGGGGGCAGAAGCTGTAATCGAGGCACTGAACCATGCAAATGAAGACCGCACGAGAGCCTTCATTACACCATTTGTCATCGTTACATCCGTTGATCCTTCCAATCCCACATCTCCTGACAGGCTTTATGGGCTGAATGAACATGATCTTTATCAAGCGAAGAAAATAAGGGAGATTGCCAGGAAATATAACACACGGATACACTCTGATGCCTTTGGCGGGATGATTCATTTAGCGATACAGGATAAGGAAAATGCCTTGTTGGGTCCAGATGTTCATTTACAGCACTGTCGCGGCATTTCCTTCGATGAGGCAAGAATATTGGCGGAAACAGGTACAAACGTCAGTGCATCACCTGGATTTGGCCAGGTTCATGCACGTACCCCCATAACCGAATTATTGGAGATGGGGGCAACTGTGGCAATCTCCACGGATGGGACTTCCCCTTCCACAAGTTTCGATATGTTCCAGGCAATGAGGAAAACACAGTTTGTTCACCAGGCAGCCCTTAGGGATTACTATTATTTACCCCCAGGCAAGCTGTTGGAAATGATCACGATAGATGCTGCGAAATGCATTGGCTGGGATGATGAAATAGGCTCCCTGGAGATTGGGAAAAAAGCCGATGTCATTACGGTCAATCTGCATCAGCCACATCTGACCCCTGAATTCATGCATGTTCATCGGCTTGTGTTTCAAGCAGTGGCGAATGATGTGGAGCATGTCATCGTGGATGGGAAATTGATCATGGAAGGGAGGAATGTACGGACCGTTCATGAAAGTACAGTGCTTGATGAAGCGAATGAGGAGGCCTTTTCAACGATAAAGCGTGCCGGGCTCGAAAAGTATATGCAACCGACGAAATATTTCTGGGGACACGCCAGGGCATATGTAGATGAAAAGCGATATGACGAACGAGAAGACGCTGCCGGCCATGCGGAAAGGGGAATAAGATGAAAACCAAGCTTAAAGGAAGATATGTAATTGGGTATGATGGGTGCGATCATGTCATTTTGGAAAACGCAGAGATCGTTTATGAAAAAGACACGATACTGTATGTAGGGAAAAATTACAATGAAGAAGTGGACGAGGTAATGGATGCCGGTAACGCCATTATCAGTCCTGGGTTCATAGATTTAAATGCATTAGGGGACATTGACCATGATATTTTACATTTTGAAGCCAGTACCAACAGACAGAAAAACCTTCTCTGGTCAGAGAATCATATACAAAGCGGACATCCCGAATTAATGACCGAGGAAGAAGAATCCTTTAAATCTTTATATGCTTATTCACAACTCATTCTTCATGGTGTGACGACGGCCATGCCTATCACTTCCGTTTTTTATAAAAGCTGGGCCGAAACCTATGAAGAATTGGCAGCTGCGGCAAAACATGCAGCTGAATTGGGGTTAAGGATTTACCTGGGCCCGAGTTTCCAATCAGGAATGAGAGTCGTCCAGCCTAACGGAAATATAAAACTGCATTGGGATGAAAAAGCCGGTGAAGCGGGATTGCAAAAAGCGGTGGAGTTTGTAGAAAAATTCGATGGAGCCCATGGAGGTATGGTCAGAGGGATGCTCGCTCCAGAACGCATAGAGTCCCAAACGGCAGAGCAATTAAAACAGATCAAATATTACAGCGAAAAATTGGATGTCCCGATTAAGCTCCATGCCGCACAAGGAAGTTTTGAATTCAACACCATCTGGGAGGCCCATCATGTTACACCGATCAGATATTTGTACGACCTTGGTTTTCTCGGTCCAAGAACAGGGATCCCGCATGCCCACTTTGTTTCAGGATACAGTGGAGCGAAATATGGACAGGGTGATGACTTGGCGCTACTAAGAGAAACGAATACAACGGTGATTCATTGCCCCCTGATTATCGGGAGGCATGGGGAAGCGTTAGAATCATTCGCTAAATATAAAAGGGCTGGGATCAATATAGCCCTTGGAACGGACACCTTCCCTCCGGATATGTTCCAGAACGTAAGGATAGGGAGCATGCTCTCACGGATGGTGGAAGGAGAAACGGACGGCTCTGTCTATGCCGATTTCTTTCGGTCAGCCACACTTGATGCGGCTGCTTTTCTTGGCAGGAACGATCTTGGCCGCATTGCAGCAGGGGCAAAAGCTGATATCATTGCGATTGATTTGGACAGATATCATATGGGCGTAATCGATGATCCCATTCGGACCATGTTCGTAAGTGGGTCTGGGAGGGACGTTAAATTATCCATCATAAATGGAAAAGTAGTCATGAAGGATCAAAAAATCCCCAATCTTGATTTAAAAGAAATCAAATATAAGGGGCAAAAGTATTTTGATAAGATGAGAAGAGGATATCTGGAAAGAGATTATCAGAAGCTTCCCGAGAAAGAATTGTTTAAGCCATCATTTAAGATCGTGGAATCGATAAGCGATGCAAAAGCGAGAAAACAATTTACGAAAACAAGTAAAGAAAATGAAAAACATAGTAAAGATTTTCAAAGTAAATAGTCAGAATATTTCCTATAATTAGATAAGTGTTCAAAAAATGAAATCTGGAGGTCGAAGTCCATGGGATTGAAGCGTGGGGCAGGAAAGCTTTTCCTAATCATGTTCATGGTTATCATCATTACTGGCTGTTCTTCTAACAATGACGTAAGCACAACAGCAAGTGATCCGAACAAAGCATCAAACGAAGGGGGTACACTGGTCATTGCCCGCTTATCCGACGCCGAGAATTTGGATCAGCAGTTCATGTCCACGATTAACGCCGCTAGCGTCACTCACCATAAAATCTATGAAGGTCTTGTCCAGCGTGATGAGAATAGTGAGATACAGCCTATGCTGGCCGAAAAATGGAAGCAAATAAATGACACGACCTGGGAGTTCAAGCTTAGGCATGATGTAACGTTTCATGATGGCACACCATTTAATGCAGCTGCAGTAAAAAAGACGTTTGATCGACTATTGGATCCGTTGGTCGCTTCTCCTAGAGCGGTAGTATTCGATATGGTAAAAGAAGTGAAACCGGTTGATGAATATACCGTGCAATTCATTCTGAAGGAACCTTTTTCCCCGCTGCTTTCCATCTTGGCGAATCACGAAGGCGGAATCATCAGTCCAAAAACGATTGAAAAGTACGGAAAAAAAATTATCCAAGAACCGAATGGAACAGGTCCTTTCGTTTTTGATTCATGGTCACCAGGCCAAGAAATTACCTTGATGAAAAACAAAAATTATTGGGGAGACAAGCCAAAGGTGGACAAAGTTATCTTCAAGGTCGTCCCTGAAGATTCCACGAGGATATCGATGATAGAAACGGGAGAAGCACATATTGCAGAACCTCTTCCTGTAGCTGTCATGGACCAGGTAGAATCCTCAGCGGCTATGGATGTTTACCGCAATGAAGGGTATGGTACCGAATATATAGGATTTAATGTAAATAAAGAACCGTTTAATGATGTCCGTGTTCGTAAAGCCATAGCCCATGCCATTGAAATGGATTCCATTATTAAGGGTGTCTTTAATAATGTTGGTGTAAAGGCAAATTCCTTAATGGGATCTAAGGTATTCGGGTACGACGCTGATCTGAAAACCTATGATTACAATCTTAAAGAAGCAAAGAAATTGATGGCTGAAGCTGGTTATTCTAAAGGTCTTGATGCGACTATTCTAACAATGGATAGTAAAGAAAGAGTTAATTTGGCAGAAGTACTTCAATCACAGTTAAAAGGTATCGGGATCCATTTGAAGGTTCAGGTCATGGAGTACGGTTCGTTCGTTGAACAAGTAAATAAAGGGGAATCGGAAATGTTCATCATCAGTTGGAGAAACGCGACAGGGGATGCCGATTATAATCAATATAATCTATTTCATACGGAATCACAGGGAGCGGCTGGAAATACCTTCTTTTACAGCAATCCAAAGGTTGATAATTTAATAGATGCTGCCCGTAAAGAAAAAGACGAAGAAAAACGCAAAGACCTATACTCAGAAGCACAAGAGATTGAGATGAGTGATACCCCATATATTCCTGTAAGGGTCATTGAAAATGTTGCCGCAGTCTCGAAAGGTGTAAAAGGGTTTTCAATCAGTCCTTCAGGCTATCTGGAAATAAATGAAGTAACGATAAAGTGATGGGGAGATAAGAAGAAAGGGTTCATCCATTAGGGTGAGCCTTTTTTCTTTGGCACAATAAGTAAAAATAACATAAAAAAGAGTAAAAATTCTGAAATTATTAGATGACCTTAAGAATTATAATGAAAGGGACGCATGTTCAATCTGGAATGGAAGGGTGAGTTTAATGTCACAATCGTATTGGTTGACGAATGTACGCTTGGAAAATGGTTTTACTTATGATGAAAATGAAACGATTACCGGTACTGAAACGGGAAATTACCACATTAAGATTGAAAATGGAATAATATCATCCATTTTATTAGCGAAGGAATCGATAACAGATCAGGACCCACAGCATGATGTTCACGGTCTCCTGATGGTCCCTTCATTTAAAGAAATGCATATTCATATTGATAAAACGTACTATGGCGGACCTTGGAAGGCTTGCATGCCTGCCATTAATGGCGTGAAAACCCGGATAGAGGAAGAGCAGGTCTTACTTCCCGAGTTATTGCCTACCGCTAAAGTAAGAGCAGAAAAAATGCTGGATTTATTATTGGACTTCGGATCTACCCATATACGCACCCATTGTAACATTGACCCCGTGATAGGTCTGAAAAATTTAGAGGCCACCATTCAAGCGTTAGAAGGGTATAAGGATAAATTGACGTATGAAATCGTCGCATTCCCACAGCATGGACTATTACGCTCAAATTCCGCAGGATTACTACGGGAGGCCATGAAGTATGGGGCGAATCTTGTAGGAGGCGTGGATCCCGCCACAATTGATGAAAATATAGAGCGGTCCCTTGAAACGATCATGGATATCGCGGTTGAATCGAATTCCGATATCGATGTCCATTTACATGATCCGGATCAGCTTGGACTCTTTACGATGCAACGTCTCGCTTCCATGACGGAAGACGCAGGCTGGCAAGGAAGGGTAACGGTTAGCCACGCCAGCGGTTTGGCAGATGTTTCAGTTCCAGAAGCAACGAGTATAGCCGAAAGGTTTTCGGAAACAGGAATATCCATTACATCCACAGTGCCTATCTTCAGGACGATCCCCATCCCCCTGCTCCATGAAAAAGGGGTGAAAGTCGAACTGGGTAATGACAGCATCACTGACCATTGGACACCCTTTGGCATTGGGGACAATCTGGAAAAGGTCGGCCGCCTTGCAGAGAGGTTTCGCATGATTGACGAACGCTCATTAGCTAAAAGCCTGCAATTCATAACGGGAGGGACTACCCCATTAAACCAAGACGGGATCAAGGCATGGCCTAATGTCGGGGATGTGGCGAATATCGTTTTGCTTGAAGCAAGCTGTTCAGCGGAAGCGGTGGCCCGAAGATCAAAGCGTGCCGCTGTCATCTTCAGGGGCAATGTAGTTAGCGGATCTATTTCATCTTTCGAGACGACAGGTGTTTAATCTTCTATTAAAGAGAGTGAAATTTGATGAATAAAGCATACTGGCTTACAAACGTTACACTTGATAGTGGATTTGTTTTTGAGAATGAAAGAATTGTTCGAACAAAGACAGCTCCATACAACATGTATATAAAAGATGGGATCATAGAGGAATTGCAATTGGTCTCAAGTATGCCTTTGAAAACGGATATGCCCGTTCAAGACGCGAAAAAGCTGCTTGCACTTCCTCCTTTTAAAGAGATGCATAACCATCTGGACAAGACCTATTTAGGACTGCCCTGGAAATCATGCACTCCGGTTCCGAATTTAATGGAACGCTTAAAACTAGAAGCGAAAGAGCTTGCTGAACTTGCTGAAACTGGGCGACTCCGGGCTGAACGGATGCTTGAACTATTGTTAAGCGGCGGTGCGACGCATATAAGGACGCATGTTAACATTGACCCATACATCGGTATGAAAAATTTGGAAGAAATTCAAAAGGCGCTAAGTAGTTTCAAAGGAAAAATGACATATGAGATCGTGGCTTTCCCCCAGCATGGACTGCTAAGGACGAATTCAAAAGGGTTAATGAGACAAGCGATGAAAGAAGGGGCGGCTTTGGTGGGAGGCTTGGATCCTGGTGGAGTGGATAATAATATTGAAGCTTCCCTATATGAAATGGTGGATCTAGCCGTTGAGTTTGATGCAGATATTGATATCCATATACATGATCCAGGTCATCTTGGATTTTATACGATCAAGAAACTGGCTTCTTTAATCGAGGAAGCTGGATGGAAAAATAGGGCGGCTGTCAGTCATGCCTTTGCACTTGGGGATGTCCCTATTGAAGAATCACATGAACTGGCCAGTATTTTATCAAACCTAGGAATAGCCATCATGTCTACTGTTCCGATAAACCGGGTAATTCCCCCCATTGATTTACTTCATGAAAAGGGTGTCCATGTTGCTCTAGGATGTGATGGTTTTTATGACTCCTGGTCTCCATTCGGTACAGGAGATATGCTGGAAAAGGCAGGAAGATTGGCTGAGAGGTACAACTGGAAGGACGAGTATGGATTGTCTCAATCGCTCCAATTCATTACGGGCGGGGTCAAGACACTGGACCCTGAAGGAAATCGTGTATGGCCGAATGTGGGAAATGACGCAAGTATGGTATTTGTGGATGCATCAAGTGCTGCCGAGGCAGTTGCCAGGAGATCGACGCGCGCAGCAGTCATGGTCAATGGAAATCTTGTTTACGGTGGACTCGACTGTGAATCCGCCTTGAAGGCGAATTGAATGTCTATTTCAAGAAGGGATGAAGGGCATGAATACAATCTATTTGTTAAAGAATGTTCGTTTGGAATGTGGTTACCGGAAAGAGAATGAAAGAGTTACAGGAACGATAACCGGGCTATTTCATCTGTTGGTGAAGGATGGAAAAATCACGAAGATTATCAAGGATGGGGAAGCCATGCCTACTGATTCACCAGTGGAAGATGCAAAAGGATTGCTGGCATTACCCTCCTTCATTGAAAAGCATGTCCATCTTGATAAAACACTGATGGGGGATGCTTGGAGAGCATGCACTCCTTCTTCGAGTGTCATTGAACGCTTTGAAAATGAGAAAAAGGTTTTGCCTTCGATTGCAACTAGCACATGTAAACGTGCAGAGTCTTTACTGGAAATACTTTTAGCTTCTGGCTCCACACATGTACGGACTCATGTTGATATCTACCCGGAAGTGAGATTGCAAAACTTAGAGCAAGTACAACAGGCGCTTGCCGGCTATTCTAGTAGACTCAGTTCAGAAATCGTCGCATTTGCCCAGCACGGATTGTTGCGGTCGGGTTCTGCCAAGCTTGTCAGGGAGGCATTGCGAAACGGAGCAGGAATCGTCGGGGCAGTCGATCCAGCATCAGTCGATAACAATATTGAAGCTTCGCTTGTACAATTGATGGATCTAGCAGTGGAAGCGGACGCTGATGTCGACTTGCATTTACATGATCCCGGGCACCTGGGCACGTTCACCATGAAACGTTTGGCAGCTCTGACCAAGCAAGCAGGCTGGGAAGGCAGGGTAGCATTAAGCCATGCGTTCGGTATAGGGGACGTATCCAAGGAAGAAGCCTATGAGCTGGCTGACATTCTTAGGGATGCGGGGATTTCGATCGTCACCAGCGTCCCCATTAACAGGCAGATGCCCCCTGTCGATTTATTACATGAAAGAGGGGTTGAAGTATCAGTAGGTAATGATAATATCTTTGATGTATGGTCACCTCTAGGGAATGGCGACATCTTAGAGAGAGCCGGCAGGCTAGCGGAACGCTTCAAATGGATTGATGAAGTCTCCCTATCTCGAACACTTGGGTATATAACGGGCGGAAAAACTCCATTAGATGAAAATGGTAACCGAATATGGCCGAAAGCTGGGGATGCTGCAAGCTTAGTATTGATTGATGCGAGCTGTTCTGCAGAAGCAGTTGCGAGGCGTTCTGAACGTAAAGCGGTCATTTACAAGGGGAATTTAGTTTCCGGTTCACTGTATAAACAAAAGCAGTCAATAGAGTTGTAAGGCTAACCTAAGGATCTCTGGATACTTCCGGATTTCCTTTTTATTTGGGTTTTGAAAGTCTAGCAAAACAGGCTGGCTGCCGTGTCTGCTCCCGTGTACTTTTTACTTACTGGCGTTATTTGTTGAGGAAGTAATTATTTTGCTATCATTTGTTAAGGATCTCCCTCCCATGTCATTATCGTTATTGCCCAATATACTAAATGGAGAATTCGATTCAAAAAAGGACTGGTTAACAATGCTCCTTTTATAAAGGGTTTGGCTTCCGCTTGTCCGTAATCGAGTCCAGCCAACAAATTAGCAGGGAGCTGCAGCGTTTGTTATATTAATGGTAAGCTCTGATATTTTGTGTGGAATCTGGACCTTTATTCCGGCATGATGGACGGCAGTCATTAACATGGGTGTTGTCCTTTCGCCTTTGTTCAAGGGAAAGGCAATCGAACCATGTATTCACCATGATCTTTAAAAAGTATCATGTTCAAAGGAGATGGAATCTATGAAAAGCTGGAGATCTTCTGTGACTCTATTTTCTTCTTTTCAATGGTTGTTTTTTATTTTTGCAAATACGGTAGTAGTACCAATATCGATTGGCGCAGCTTTTGATCTTCCCCCAAATGTTACGGAAATGACCATGAGAAGCTCGCTCATTTTCACTGGGATCGCTTGCGTGATTCAGGGGTGGAAGGGACATAAGTATCCAATTATGGAAGGGCACTCCGGACTACTGTGGGGAGTGATGTTGAATTTAGGGTTATCTGCACCATCCATAGGGCTCGGTTATGCTGAAATAGGAGGGGGAATAGCGACTGGTCTCATTGCAGCTGGTGTAGTGACCATCATTATTTCTGCCTTCAACCTGATTTCTTATGTCCAGAAGATTTTCACTCCCATGGTCATGACCGTTTACTTATTCCTTCTGACGTTCCAGCTCATTTTTGTCTTTTTTAAGGGGATGCTCGGGATCACGGAGGATGGGGGAATTAACATCCCGGTCAGTATCCTGTCATTGGGGATTGTCTTTTTAGTAAGTATATTAAAGATAAAAGGACCAAGGACCATTAGCAATTTCTCCATTTTGATCGGGATAATAGTGGGGTGGATTTTTTACTCGCTGCTATTTCCAGAGGCTGGGGGAGAAATGGGGCCGGCGAGTGCCTCTTTTTCATTTTTCCCATTAGGTGTTCCAAACCTGGAATTCGGGATAATAGCGATTTCTTTTTTTGCAGGATTACTGAATTTGTGTAATACGTTCGCTTCCATTCAAGCTGCATCCGAGTTAATGGGGGATGAAGCTGACCACAAGCAGTATCGAAATTCTTTATTCATGACTGGCGGTTTTACCATTTTCGCTCCTGTGCTTGGCCTTGTTCCGTATACACCTTTTACTTCATCCATTGGATTTTTGCAAAGTACTCAAATCTATGAGCGGAGGCCGTTCTTATTTGGAGGCATGCTGTTGACCATAATCGGACTCATTCCTCCTTTTATCTCTTTCCTGGCCACCATGCCCATAACAGTCGGGAATGCTGTATTGTTCGTCGCTTACCTTCAACTGTTTGGCACGGCTTTCAACAGCGTCAAGGGTCAGCATTTTACTTCAGACACGATATTCAGGCTTGCCGTACCAGTATTGGTCGGAGTGAGCTTGATGAATATCTTGCCTAATGCATTTTCGGGCGTTCCCACGCTTTTACAGCCCTTTTTGACCAATGGGCTCATAATGGGTGTATTGATATCTATCGTGCTGGAGAAATCAGTAAACTGGAAGCGTTATGAACAACTGCAGAATTAAGGTGACTTTCCATTTAAGCATATCCTGGTGACCGATCGATATGGCTATACATAAATGATCCTCCATTGAAATAAGGAAGAGGAAAAGGCAAGTGACTTGTAAGAACCTTAATTTAAAGAGGTGTGCATGAAAGCCGGAAGGATGTAACCTTCTGGTTTTCTGTTTTTTCATTTGTCTTTTAATGGTGATCAGGCATTCGTCGTGAATGGGTATTTGGTGAAAATAGGCTTTTTCTTCAGTGGCAATACCCACTCCCTTTACATATTTTGTTGAAGGGAGTACTTAATGTGGTGTGGGTTCTTAGATTATCTTGATCCTATTTCCTTTTCTGTAATAAGTATTCCCTCAATGAATATATGGAGGTTATATAAATGTATGAGTTTCAAAATCAACTTCAAATGTTGAATGTAGACGATTTTCAGGTAAGCCAGCCAATTCCTTGGGATCAAGGCCAGTTCCAGCAAGGGTATTCTGACGATTCCCGACTCATTGGTTTCGGTTTTGGTTGTTTTGGTTGCCTTGGTTGCTTTATTGGGGGCTGTGGGTTCGGTCGTTGCGGAGGTTGTGGAGGCTGTGGTCGTTGCGGAGGTTGCGGTCGCTGCGGTCGTTGCTTCCGTTAAGAGTCCAGGTTTTAAAAAGAGGAGGAGATGTCCCTGCATTGATGCTGCAGGGACTTTTCTATGAGGTATTAGACATAAGAGACAAATTGTCATACATAGGATTAAAGTGAAGTGCTGAAGCAGAACCAAGAAAAGCTTCGGGTTAGGAGGATCGGAATGGGAAATATGACCCCTTCTATGCGTCTGAAAGTGAAAAGGGACACGTTTTTTCTCCCTGAACCAAACAGAGGTGTGTACTTCAGGAATAACATAAGTTCGTTCCGTATGGAGGGCAGTTCAATTGTTCAGTGGGTTGAAAAGCTATTACCGATGTTCAATGGGCACCATACATTAAGTGAATTAACGAATGGATTGCCTGACCCATATCGGAATCGTGTGATGGAGATTGCCGAGGTTTTGTACGCGAATGGGTTTGCTAGGGATGTGAGTCAGGATATTCCTCATCAATTAAGGGATCAGGTTGTTGATAGGTATGCTTCCCAAATCGAGTTCCTGGACAGTTGCGGCGATTCCGGGGCTCACCGTTTTCAAACTTATCGAAAGGGAAAGGCGTTGGCTATAGGATCTGGCCCATTGTTCCTTTCATTGGTGTCCTCGCTGGTCGAATCCGGATTGCCCACATTCCATATCCTCATTACGGACACGGTACCGACCAATAGACGAAGATTGAAGGAAATCGTTGAACATGCGCGTGAAAGGGACGAAGAGGTAGCCATAGAGGAGGTCGTGCTTGAGAAGGGAGCGGGGAATGAATGGCAGGAGATCACGCGGCCTTTTGACTCGATATTATATGTGTCACAGGAGGGTGATATAGGGGAATTAAGAGAACTTCATTCGGTGTGCAGGCAAGGGAAAAAGGTTCTGTTCCCTGCATTGGTCATCAATCAAGTAGGCATGGCTGGTCCGCTTGTCCATCCTGATTCCAAGGGGTGTTGGGAGTCAGCGTGGCATCGTTTACATCAAACTGTGCTGGAAAAGAATCAGGCGTCTGCTTCTTTTTCCTCCACAGCCGGAGCGATGTTAGCCAATATAATGGTATTCGAGTGGTTTAAAGAGGCTACAGGTGTTACTACAGCAGAACAAGCCAATCAATTCTATCTGTTGGATATGGAAACATTGGAGGGAAAATGGCATCCATTTCTTCCACATCCGGGGGTGACGGGAAAAGGAGCCGCTAAATGGATTGAAGATTTTGATCAGCGGCTCGAACAGAAATCGGGCAGGGGTGAGCCTGGGAAAGTGTTTATGCATTTCAGCCGGTTGACATCGGCGGAATCCGGAATCTTTCATAGTTGGGAGGAGGGAGATTTAAAACAGCTGCCGTTGGCTCAATGCCGCGTTCAGGTTGTTGATCCGTTGTCGTCCGGCCCGGCCGAACTTCTGCCAGATATTATCCGTTCAGATCTGACGCATGAGGAAGCGAGGAGGGAAACCGGCCTGGCGGGGGTTGAAGCATATGTATCCCGAACACTCAGCCAGCTCGTACCGACTCTATCTCCGCTTAAAGGATCAGGCGAAATAAAGGAATCCATCGGTGTCGGAGCAGGGGAAACATTTGCTGAATGTGCTTGCCGCGGGTTGCAAAGCAGTTTGGATACAGAGTTTGGAAATAAGGAGTTCAACCAGGAGAATCTTGTGGCAGTCCAGTTGGCAGAGGTGGATGATGAACGCTGCCGGTATTATTTACAAGCGTTGACCCGGCTGCAAGGAGAGCCGATCATCGCGTTGGGTGAGGATGTGTCCGGTTTCCCTGTAGTTTGGGCAGGAACGAGCGATGGCTGGTCAGGCGCTGTCGGTTTGAATGTAACGATCGCATTACGGAACGCGTTGCAAAAGGCGGTTATGAAAGTCCAAAATCAGACCGTTTGCCTCACAGCTCCAGATTTAGTGGCATCGCCTGTTCTTAAAGAAGAAATGCCCTTGAATCTTGTGATTCCTTCGTGCGGGGTGACGGGGAATTCCGAGATATTAAAGTCCGCCCTTCAAGTCTTGGAGAAGAATAAGAAGCGGATCTTCGTTTTCGAATTAGAACTGGAACCTTTCTTGAAGGAAGAATTGGCAGGTGTGTTTGGGGTGTTTTTGCGAGAGGAGGAATCAGGGTGAAAACTGACGTATTGGTTGTCGGGGAAGGAGTGTTGGCCGACCATGTTCAAGGGGATCTGTCCGGCCAATATCAAGTCAATCGCCAAACCGATTTCGAATCAGGAATACCGCAAACGACGGCTATGGTCCTTGTGCTGCAAGATGCTTGGAATCCCGCTGTCCATCAAATGGCGGAAGAGGTGATAAGGGCAGCGGGTATTCCATGGCTGCGGGGGTTCGTATCATTTGGAGAGGGAGTGGTAGGTCCGCTGGTACGCCCGGGCATTCCGGGCTGCTCACAGTGTGCAGACCAAAGGCATCTCATGGCTGGGCGTGATCGTAAGGAAATGTGGGGAATCCGCAAGCAACTGCAAGATAATGGGGGGATACAGCGTGATGCGGCTGCATCCCGCACAGGCCTTTTGCAGATGGCACACCTGATTGGGGCAGAGGTAAAGAAGGTGATGAATGGAGAGCACGCCCGTTCGGAAGGACGTGTATCAATAATCAACATGAAGACCCTGAATGGTTCGTGGCACTCGTTTTTACCTGATCCATTGTGTATGGTTTGCAGCCGATTACCTGATGACTCGAAGGATCGTGCAAGGATTACGTTACAGCCAAGTCCGAAAGTCAGTCCCGACAGCTACCGAACCCGTTCAATGGAGGATCTGAATGAAGTTCTGGCCAAGGATTACTTGGACCACCGCATAGGATTCTTGAATAATAAAATGATAGACCTTGTGCCGCCTTTTGCCGATGTAAGTGTTAATTTGCCTTTGTTCATTGGAGATGAAGGGGCGGCAGGCCGGACTCTCTCATATGCCGCCAGTGAGATGACTGCCATATTGGAGGGCTTGGAAAGATACTGCGGATTGGAGCCCCGCGGCAAACGGACAGTCATGCATGGAAGCTATAGCAACCTGAAAGAGCATGCGCTCGATCCCATCAAGATAGGAGTACACTCGAAGGAACATTATGCACAGCGGGATTTCCCGTTTCAACCGTTTGATCCTGACCGCTCGATAGATTGGGTATGGGGCCATTCATTTTTGCAAGAACGGCCGATCTTGGTCCCGGAATTGCTTTCCTATTACAGTTTGGGCTGCGGAGATGGATTTGTTTATGAAACTTCCAATGGCTGTGCTTTAGGGGGAAGTTTGGAGGAGGCCATTTTCTACGGCATTATGGAAGTGGTGGAACGTGATTCGTTTTTGTTGACCTGGTATGCGCAGTTGCCTCTCACACGTCTTGATCCTTATTCTGCAAATGACAAAGAACTGGAATTGATGATTGAGAGGGCAAGGGCGGCAGGTGGATATGATATCTACTTGTTTAATTCGACCATGGAACACGGTATACCAAGCATATGGGCATTGGCAAAAAACAGGAAACAAAAAGGATTGAATATCATATGTGCGGCAGGGGCTCATCTGGACCCGGTCCGGGCGGTAAAAAGCGCGGTCTTCGAATTAGCGGGCATGATGCTGACCCTTGACGATAAATTGGAAGAGAACCAGGAGGAGTTTGAGAAAATGCTATATGATTCCTCACTGGTACGGCAAATGGAGGATCATGGCATGCTGTACGGTTTGCCGGAAGCGGAAGAGCGACTGCAGTTTCTGCTGGATGATGACCGTCCAATGCGGACGTTTGATGAAGAATTCAAGCAAATGCCAAAGCATGCGGACTTGACCGATGATCTGCAGGACATTCTTCAGGAGTTTCGACGGTTGAAACTCGAGGTGATCGTGGTGGATCAGACGGCACCGGAAATTGAACGGAATGGATTACATTGCGTGAAAGTGCTGATCCCGGGGATGCTGCCGATGACATTCGGGCATCATCTTACGCGGATAACAGGAATTGAAAGAGTACTGAAGATCCCGATGGAACTTGGATATGCTGACCGGCCGCTTGAATTCGAACAGCTCAATCCGCATCCGCATCCTTTTCCATAAGCGGTGACTTAGGAGGTAGGAGGATGAGTCTAGAGGCATTTCTGTACAATTTGCATTTTGATATCGAAAAGGCAAGCCCGCCGGATTGGGAAGTGGATTGGGATGATGCACCGCTAAAGTATAAGCTTTATCGTGACTTGCCTGTTTTTCCACTATCGCTGGAGGTGCCGCTGTCGCTTGAGGGGTGCAACGGGCCTTCCAAGCAGGACCTCGAAGGAATCGGTCATTTTCTCTGGTATGCATATGGCCTGACCCAAGTTAGTCAGTCACTGATATCCTTAGAGTCTGGGGACCTCATGCAGTCATTCCGGCGTTTTCCGCCATCAGGGGGAGCTTTGTATCCAAGTGAATTGTACGTGTACTTGAAGATGGATGAATTGCCTGCTGGCATATACCATTATGATGTGGCACACCACCGGTTGGTATTGTTGCGGGAAGGGGATTTTGATTCATATTTAACAAAGGCTCTTGGTGGAAAATTTGATATGTCTGCAAGTTTTGGAACGGTTTTTGTATCGACGATGTTTTGGAAAAACTTCTACAAATATAATAATTTTTCATACCGTCTGCAAGGGCTTGATGCGGGCGTGCTCATTGGACAGTTGCTCGAAGTGGCGAAACGGTTTGGAATCGCAGCTGGGGTGTGCTTCCAATTCCTTGATCGGGCCATCAATCACCTTCTTGGGCTTTCGGATGAGGAAGAGAGCACATATGCGGTGATCCCCTTATCGGCAGACACCAAATTTTGGTGTGCTGATGAAAGTAATGGTAACGGACCTGTCACTTCGACAGAATTATGCAGGGAATTGACGGGCATTCAGCCTGAACACTATGTTCGGTCGCAGAGAATCAGAGAATTTCCGATGTTAACTAAACTGAATGAAGCATCCATGATTGAGTCCACCCAATCATTCCGGCCAATCAAGCCAAAGAATGGGGCTGAATGCGAAGGAAAAGTGATAGCCCTTCCTATCGTGAAGCGGTTGTCCTATGATTTAGCATCAGTTTGCCGAAATCGATTTTCCCCTGAAATGGACTTCGTTCTAGGGAAGGTCAGTCAACTGCAACTAGCGGCACTCCTGCAGGAGGCAAGCGCTTCGTTCTCCTATCGAAATGATTTGGATGGAACAAATGAGAATGACGAACATCGCGTTTCCCTATACGCTTGTTTGTATAATGTGGAAGACATTCAAGATGGTGCTTACCATTATGACAGCATGACACATTCATTACGACAGATACAACCAGGAGATCATCGGCTCCGATTGCAATACGGAATGTCCTTGGATACCATGAATTTTCAGCAAGTGCCAATTTGCATAAATGTAGTTGGCGATCGGGATCATTCCAAAACGCAACTTGGATATAGAGGATATCGCATCCAGCACATGGAGGCGGGGATGCTCGTCCAGAGATTACTAATAGCGTCGTCAGCCCTTGGAATGAACGGGCACCCGCTGCTCGGCTTTGATGTGAAAATGTGTGATGAACTTTACAAGATCGGTGGTGGCCCCCAAGGAAAAACGAGTCTGATCCAAATCCCGATCGGCCATTATCGGAATCGTCCCTGGCTGATAGGAAGTTTGAATAATTAAAAAATGTAACTATGGCCTTCATTCCTTTTAAAGAATGGAGGCCGCAGTTTGTCGACAAAAGGGGTTCGGAATGTATTAATTCCGAACCCCTTTTGATATTTTCTTGGAATTTTGCTCAAGATTAAGAGCTTGGGTCTCTACGAGCCCACTATGTTAGGCCATTTTTGGACCTTGCCATGTCCAATTGACCATCTTCTTTACATTCATGGCAGCGAAAGTAAGCATCGCCTGCATCGACAATTTTTTAAGTCCCCTTAAAGTAGTCCAACGCATACCATGCTTTTCTTTTGCATCTGCGAATACACGCTCAATCGTTTCCTTGCGTTTCGCATAGATAGGTTTTACATCTTGATGATGACGCAGGTGATCTGCTTCTTCCATATTTTCTTGCCAGATATGGCGTGTCACTACTTTTTGATGGTCTTTGCTTTCTGTACACTGTGATAAAAATGAACATGTCTTACAAATGTGTTTGGGAGATTTGTACTCACGATATCCCTCTTTATTTGTTGTTGAGTACTTTAAAATCTCGCCCGATGGGCAAAGGTAACAGTCAAAATGTTCATCGTAAACATACTTATGTTTGCGGAAGAATCCTTCTTTTGTTCGTGGCCGTGTATAGGGTAAAGCCGGTGTGCTTTCTTTGTCAAAGAGGTAGCTTGTAATGGCTGGTGTTTTATAAGCTGCATCTGCGGCAACAGCTTCTGGTTTTCCAACTTTCTCAATCACTTGTTATTAACCAGAGGCTCTAAGATATGACTATCATGCGTATTTCCGTGTGTTACTTATTTTCCCCAACACAAATCCATTGCGGTCCGCTGCCGTATGAAACGAATAGGCAAACTGTTTTGTTCGTTCATCTTACACATAGTAGCCACTCTCAAGATCAGTTGAACTTTTTTTAACCTCCTTGTTTCTTCCTTGATAAACTTATCTGGTGGAAAAGGCTTCTTTCCACTGTTTTCACGATCTTGATTAATTTCTTTTTGCCGCTTATTCGTACTGGCTTTCACATGTGGGAAAGAAAACATCCTTATCACCTCAAGTTTTAATCCTTCTATTTTAAAAACAAAAAAGCCTGTAGGTAATAGGAGTTCTATCTAAATGTTAAAACAAAGTTGATTGGAACGGAAGGTACGAGACTCCTGCGGGAAAAGCGCGTCCAAGGGAGACCCCGCAGGCGCAAAGGCGCCGAGGAGGCTCCCGGGACCGCCCGCGGAAAGCGAGTGCCTGGAGCGGAAATCAACGGTCATATTTTAAAAACCTAAAAAAAATTGTAGACAATCTCCATTACTATCGAGTTTGTCTACAGTCTAAGGCCTTCATTCCTTTTAAAGAATGGAGGCCGTTTCTATTTATTGAGGAAAAACCAATTATAATAAAAACTGGAACTTTAAAAACGTTACAGCTTCCATCCTAAGTGTGCAATAATCCCGGCCGAGGATTATACTGATATAAAAGGTTTCCCATTTAAGGGAACGAATAAATAGATAATAAAGTTAATAATTTGGAACGCTTTTAACAAAACCAATTTAAAGGATGTAGCTTATGGAATGGAGAACGGATAGAAAATCCAAGGAGCCTTTATATAAACAAATAGCTGGTTATATTGAGAGCGGTATTGCTGATGGAACATTTTTACTAGATAAGCCGTTACCTTCTGAGCGCTTCTTGGCACATGAACTGGGGGTTAACAGAAGTACAGTTGTAGCAGCTTATGATGAATTGGAAGCAAATGGGTTAGTTGAACGAAAAAAAGGGAGCGGAACGATGATCAGCAAGGATATATGGGGAATCAACAGAAAACGTATGCCTAGTTGGAATAGATATATCGAAGCTGGTTCATTTTTACCCAATTTGCCGGTAACCCAAAGAATCCGGAAAGAAACGGAAGGGAATAATCTTATAAACTTAGCTAGTGGGGAGGTATCAGAAGACTTATTTCCGGTCCAATCCTTACGTGAAATCATTTCGAATAGGTCCTTTATTGGTAGTTTAGGTTATGATCATCCTCAGGGCAATGCGGTTTTAAGGGACACAATTACTAATCATGTGAAACAGTATAGAAAAATCGATACCCATCCATCTTCCATACTGATTACCTCTGGTGCACAACAAGCCATTCACCTCGTTATCCAATGCTTGTTGAAGCCAGGCGATGCCGTTGCATTGGAAGATCCATCATACAGTTACAACCTTCCCATTTTTCAATCCGCAGGACTAAGAACTTTTCTTTTACCAGTTGATAAGGATGGTATCAACCCAGAGGATTTACTAGCACTACATAAAAAACATCGTATCAGGATGATATTTTTGAATCCTGTTTTTCAAAACCCAACAGGAACGGTGCTTCATATTAACCGGCGTAAAAGGATTCTAGAGCTTTCATCCGAATATGGAATACCGGTTGTAGAAGACGATCCTTATAGTTTAACTTCTTTTTCCGGGGAAAAAATCAATACTCTTAAGTCGATGGACAACAACGGAAATGTTCTATATATAAGCTCTTTATCAAAAATTGTTGCTTCTGGCTTAAGAATTGGCTGGATAATAGGACCGAAACCAGTTATAGAGCGGCTGTCTGATGCAAAGCAACAGGTTGACTTCGGCCATGGCTCATTCACTCAATGGATAGCAAACGATTTTCTTGAATCAGAGCATTTCCCCACTCATATTACCTATTTAAGAGAGCAGCTAGAAAAAAGAAGGGATGCAATAGTTTCGAGTCTTAACGAATTCCTTCATAAAGAAGTTGAGTATTTTTCGCCAAATGGTGGAATTCATTTGTGGTGTAAGCTGAAGGTGCCTTTGAACGAAATAAAATTACTGGAGGAATCCATCAAAAGAGGAGTCATATACGTTCCTGGTTCAACATTAGGTACTAATAAGGAATATGTACGCTTTACTTTTGCAAGGGAAAATGAGGAGTCCATTCACGAAGGCATCAAAAGGTTTGCAGAGGCTGTAAAAAGTTTATAATCATCTGCTTTGATATTCAGGAAAGTGAATCATGATGTATCCCTGCTTCCAGACTATAGACGTTGATTTCCGCTCCAGGAACTCGCTTTCCGCGGACGGTCCGCCCGCGGGGTCTCCCCTAGACGCGCTTTCCCCGCAGGAGTCTCGTACACCCGCTCCAATCAACCATTTATAAACTTTAGATAGAAACCATACCCGAGGTGGTTCAGGAACATCCTTTGATGAAAGTACGTTTTCCGAACTCCTTTTGGCTACAAACTGGAATCATGACTAAAGTCATGATTCTTTTTTGTCTGCAAGTTAGGTCACTGCATTTTTCTTTGTATATTAACGAAAGAATTCAACAAGTGGATGGTGGAAATTTCCCTTGATTGGATGGTCCTAAAATTGGTTGTTCTTTTATTATAGAGAAGTAGGCTTTTTCTAATATATTTACTCAGTAAACAAGAAGAGCGATCTACCTACCTGACCATTTAATTTTGATATGTTTAAATTAGGAACGGGTTTTTATGCAGTTACACTACGATATACGATAAGAATCGGAATAATTTGAAATGGTTCAAGGAAATAGATAATAATATTGGGAGGCGTTGAATCATGACGATAAGTGTAATATTAGTAGTAGCCATTAGTTTAGTTGCTCTGGTTGGTACCCTTTCGTTAACGGGGAAGAGTGATAGTGATTATTCTGCAGCAACGAGAGGGAATTTGTTGAACCTTAGTTATATATATATTGGTCTTGCCCTAGTTTTAACTGTAGGCATCATCTACTTCGTAATAAAATTAGCCTAAGATACCCCGTGAATGATTAATATAATAGTATATCAAAATGCATGGAAATATAGGCTTAATTGTATAAAGGTCATGTTGTGTACGAGTGATTTACAAAACATATCTCTATTTGTGGGAAATTGTGAATTTGTTCACATATGTGGCAAAAATGTGAACGGAAAGAATCTGAAAGATACCTGAAAAAGAACATCTTTGAAAGCTGAGTGAACAATCAAATGAGGCTTTTGCCATTTATGGATAAAAAATTTAAATGAAAAATATATTGATAGAGTCTGATTATGTTTTGTGCCCTCCTTTAAGTACAACTTTTCACCAAAAATGAAACGGTCCCTTCAAAGAAATTTATAACGTAGCGGAGATGATGAAATATGACATTGCCTGTTTTGATTTTGACAATTCTTTTAGGCTTGTTAAAACTATTAGTTACCTGTCTTCCAACCGATACAGTGAATTGGATTATCAGCAAATTTAAACTTCATTCAGAACTTAGTGACGCGAATACCATCATAACCATTGGCGGAAAACGCTTGGAAGGTGAAGACAAAATTCAAGTTATTAATTATTTCAACAAAGCGATATTTTTGAAAAAGAATCATATATTCCCAGGGAACGAGCATTTGTTTTTAAATCCTGAAAACAGTGGGACTCCATTAGTCATTGATACTAAAAGAGGCAAAAAGGATGTTAGGTTATTTGTGTACATTTACAACGACCACGTAGATGTAGTCAAACAGTACAAAAAGAAAATAGTTTCGTATAGTCTGCTTTCCGAGAGCCTCCAAGAACGTTCTATGCCGGTAATAAAGAAATTAGTTTAAACTGTTTCTAAAATGAACTGCACCCCAATTGTTAGACACGGTCTAACAATTGGAGGTCCAGTTTTTTTATATGATGAATAACGAAAATGGCTTTCGGTCAGGCTGTAGATGTACGGGCGCTGTGGGGGAGTCGCTTTATAAGAATATAATAAGGGTTAATCCATATTTTGGTTGATTATAACTGTATGTAGTCGAAAAATGGATTTTGTATAATTCGTGTATGGGTAAGTCAATGTACTTTTTAACGCGGCCAAAAGTCAGTCCTTCTTGGTTAATACCTTTAAAGTCTTTTCCCTGATGCTTATCCTGTTTTTATAATCTTTAGCAACCAACTCTGTGTATATTAAATCAAAAAGTAATAGCAGCGGAAGCAATGGAGAGATGTTTTGTCCCATATGCATGCTGTTCTTGCTTGTGACCAATAGCGATATATCGCCAAGCTGTGAGAGCTCGGAATTCTTATCCCCAGTAAAGACCAAGATGCGTGAACCTTGCTTCTTTGCGATTTTAACTGCAGAAATCACTTCTTTCGTTGTTCCGGAAATGGAAATGCCGATGACAACACTATTCTCGTTACTTAAAGCTGCATCCATCATTGACTGATGGGGATCTGAAATAGCTTCAACAGTTAAGCCGATTCGGAAAAACTTTGACTTGAACTCCTGGGCCGCTATACCTGAACTCCCTATTCCATATACATGGATCCTATTTGCCTGTGTAAGGAAAGATACGGCTTTTTGGATATTGTCATATGTGGTTATGTGAAAGGTATTATCAATGATGCCTAAGTGATCTTGATACAGTTTAGCGAAATAATCCACCTGCTTGATGTTCTTCATATTTTTCGGTGTATTTCGGAGATCCACGAACCTTTTTAACTCATGCCTGAACTCATTGAACCCAGAAAAGGCTAATTTCTGGCAAAAACGCGTAATGGTTGCAGGTGAAATATGAAGCTTTTTAGCTATTTGACTTATGGTAAACTGACTTACTTCTTCAGGGCGCTGCAGAATATAATTGGCCAATTCTTCTTCTGTTTTGGTGAATTTGTCCATGCTGCACTCAATGCCATATATGAGGTTTTCTGCTAGATATTCCATTTGATCACCCATTTCAAATTTCTTATATGTATTCATAGTTTAATGTATCCAATAGGGACGTCAATAACCTGAGGAAGTATGAATCAAAAAAAAGACCCAAACCGTTGCCAGTCTGGGTCTTTTCATTACTATGTGCAATGTTCTATTTTTGGATAGCATCCACGAACCTTTTAGTGATTTGCTGCGGTCTGGTAATGGCCCCGCCCACTACTACAGCATGGACATTCATATCCAAAACAGAGCGGGCGATTTCTGGTGTTATGACGTTTCCTTCAGCGATCACTTTTGCTTTTTTCACTGCTTTTACGATCTCTTTGAGCAGAGCATAGTCATCCTGATATATTTTCTCGCCGATCGTTTCGTCCGTATAGCCGTATAAAGTGGGCGCTACAATATCAAATCCTAAATCGTCAGCGAATATGGCTTCCTCAATGGTGGATACATCCGCCATTAGTAAAACATCCGGATATTTTGCTCTTATTTCACCATAAAACTGCTTTAACGTTTTACCGTCCGGTCTTACCCGGGCTGTAGCATCCGTCGCAATGATTTCCGCTTTAGTTTCCATCAATGCATCAATTTCGGCCATGGTAGGAGTAATATAGACATCGTTTTGTCCATACACCTGTTTAATGATCCCTATGACTGGAAGGTCCACATTTTTCTTGATTTCCATTATGTCAGCTACAGAGTTTGCGCGAATGCACTTCGCACCGCCTTCTTTGGCGGCAATGGCCATGCGCCCCATAATAAAAGAGCTGTGCAGCGGCTCATTCTCCAATGCTTGACATGATACAATTAAGCCTTTGTGAATTTTATCCAGCACCTGTTGCATGTTTAACACGTCCTTATCGTTATCTATGTTCTCAATGACCCAAGTATTCTTCCACTTCATTTTTGATTATCGTTACTTGGGGACCGTATACTATTTGAATGCCATTCCCTTTTTTTACGACGCCTTTTGAACCGGTTTGTTTAATGACGTCCTCTTTCACCAATGATTCATCCTTTACCGTGACACGCAGACGAGTCGCACAGCAATCGACTATATCGATATTTTCCTGTCCGCCTAATCCATCAACGATGGTCTGGGTTCTCTCTGATGCCGTTACTTGGGTAACAGCGGCCTGTTCATCATCTTCACGGCCAACCACTTTTAAATTCTTCTTCCTGATCAAGAATTTAAAAGTGAAGTAGTATAGGAAAAACCACGGAATGCCGACGAGAAGTACATAAACCCAGTTTGTTTTACTGATACCCTGGAGTATCCCGAATAAAGTAAAATCAATAAATCCTCCAGAAAAGGTTTGACCGATCGTTATATTGAATATATCTGCCATCATGAAGGCAAGTCCGTCAAAGAAGGCATGAAAAACATAAAGGATCGGGGCGACAAATAAGAAACTGAATTCAAGCGGTTCGGTGATGCCTGTTAAGAAAGATGTTAAGGCAGCTGAAAGAAGCAAGCCGGCCACGATTTTCTTATTTTTAGGTTTAGCGCAGTGATAAATGGCCAATGCCGCGCCGGGTAAACCAAACATCATCGTGATGAACCGTCCGGACATGAAACGGGAAACACCCTCATAGTACTTGACGGTAGTTGGGTCGGCCAATTGCGCAAAGAAGATATTCTGGGTCCCGCTGACAATCTGCCCTTTAATCTCCATCGTTCCGCCTAAAGCTGTTTGCCAGAAGGGAAGGTAAAAAATATGGTGCAACCCTAACGGCCCGAGCATCCGTAATATGAATCCGTAAAAGAAAGTCCCAATCGTACCTGTGCTCGTTACCAGCGCACCTAATTGGTTTATGAAAAGTTGGAAATAAGGCCATACGATAAACAGCACGGCTCCAACCAAGATGGACGCGAAGGAAACGATGATGGGAATGAAACGGGAACCACCGAAAAATCCTAACACTTGCGGAATCTGAATTTTATTATATTTATTGTGCAAAAGTGCGGCAACGATACCTACTACGATACCGCCAAACACACCGGTCTCCAGTGTTTGGATCCCGACCGCCATTCCCTGTCCGGCACCTGCCAAATTCTCTTTGGCAAGTTCCCCATTTATTTGAAGCAGTGCACTTATTGAACTGTTCATGACGAAATAGCCGATCATGGCTGCCAGTGCAGCGGTCCCTTTATCCGAACGTGCCAATCCTACTGCAACACCTACCGCAAAAATGACCGGCAAGTTGCCGAATACGATGCTTCCTGCAGAACTCATGATTGTGAAAATGGCCTGCAGCCAAGCAAAGTCTAAAAAAGGATAGGCCTCAACTGTATTTGGATTAGAAAGAGCACCGCCAATTCCCAGCAATAAACCGGCCGCTGGCAAAACGGCAATCGGGAGCATAAAAGATTTACCGAACTGCTGCGCTTTCTCAAAAGCCTTCTTCATAATAATTCCTCCCTCATTTAACGAGCCTTTGATACTCTCTATTTTTAATCGCTCTATACTAGCTATATTAAATCCCTATGAGAGCGTTTTCAATGCGATGCAAGGTTATATCAATTGTTTTCAATCTTGCGCTTAGTTCTCTGAAAAAGTTTTCAAAACAGGAAAACGCTTGGCTATCTGTTGCACTGTAACTGGGAGTGCCGGCTGCCTATGCATTAAGCCGGTTCGATTTCAAAGGAAAAAGCGTGATTTATGCATTTTTCGTTTCTCCCATTTAATACCGGGAATTGTGCTGGGCTTTGCGTTTTACGTTATATTGTGGGGGTTTATCAGCTTCCGATTTATGGGCTCTGTTTGTAGGACATACTATTATCATGCCGCCGTTCATCATCCGTGTGATTCAAGCGGATCAAATTTTGACTTTTTCATTGAAGAAGCAGCTGAGAGCCTTGGAGCGCACTTTCTATAAAGTCTTCTTACCGAATCTAAAATCAGGAATTTTGGGCAGCAATGACCGCCTTCTTAGAATCCTTCAATAATGTAGGCATTTCCGTTTATATGACAGGGGCTGGGGTAAGGGCGTTTCTGATTCAGATGCTGATGTATGTAGAAAACTACTTTGATCCTACCAGAACGGCTCATGGGCTTGTCTTATTTCACAAAACGATAAAGGCGGTAATGATGGATGGCTTTGTTCACTTTACAAGATATATCTGTAGCTTATAACAAACAGAATATATTAAAGGATTTCAATCTTGAGATTGAAAAAGGGAAATTAGTATCCCTTCTTGGCCCGAGCGGCTGTGGGAAAACGACGACCCTGCGTTTAATTGCCGGGCTTTTAACAGCGAACGAAGGGAAGTTTTTATTTAAGGAAAAGGACTATACGAAAGTGCCCGTCAACAAGCGGAATTTTGGCTTTGTGTTCCAAAACCATGCATTATTTCCGCATTTGTCGATATTCGATAATATTGCATTCGGTCTACGGCTGAGAAAGAATTCCAAAAGCGAAATTGAAAATAAAGTAATGAATGTGCTCGAAATCGTCAATTTAACAGGATTTGAAAAGAGATATCCCAAAGAGCTTTCAGGAGGGCAAAAGCAGCGGGTTGCGATTGCCAGGGCGCTGGTGATTGAACCGGACATCCTATTATTTGACGAGCCATTGAGTAATCTGGATGCGAACTTAAGGGTGAATATGAGAGGCGAGATTCGCCGCATCCAACAAGAGCTGGGGATTACAACGGTATATGTTTCCCATGACCAGGAAGAATGCTTTTCGATATCCGACCAGGTAGCGATCATGAATAAAGGGATCATCGAGCAGCTTAGTGATCCTGCGACCATTTACAAATATCCTGAAACCAAATTTGTAGCAGACTTCATCGGCTTCAAGAACTTCATTGAATTCGATAAGCGTACGGATCATATAGATAAAATCGAACTGAACAAGCAAGGCTACTCATTTGTGCTGCAAAAGGATGCACAGATGACCAATTCAACTGGAAAAATAGGTGCTATCAGGCCGGACGATCTGATGATCAGGGAAAAAGATAATGCTGGAGCGGTTCTGGAAAATAGTTTAACTGGCCGAGTCAAGGTGAGTACGTATCTGGGAAAAAGCTATCAATATGTCATTGAAACCGTGATAGGGGATTTCACTGTGAACAAGGAAATGACGGAATCCTACCGGACGGGTCAGGAAATCATCCTAGAAATTCCGAAAAACCAGATGGTGCTTATTGACTAGCTTAGGAGGGTAGGTTATGCGAATGTTCAAGTATTCGATCACTTCTTAAGTCATGGACTGATCAACGTGAATGAAAGGAAAATGGTCCCTCTCATAATGAGTAATGACGCTTTATCCCGTATTCTTACGAATGCTATTCCAATAGAAATTTGAGCTAATTAAAACGGTCTATTGCAGGAAGCCTTTTCGTCAAATGTCAGCTGCACTTTTAACTAGGGTAGAAGGGGAGAGTACGGCCTTTTTTTATTAGTGTTTTATTTGAACGTAATTACGATTGTTGGAAACATATGATAGGAAAGAAGGGCGACTGAGGATAGAGTGGCAGGTCACAGTTTTGCTTTTCCATCTAATTTTAGACATTTCTTATTGAACTTAATTACAGATATGGGTAAAGAGATTTTTGTTGCTGTAGCAACCAGTCTGACCCTGTCTGTGTTCGCCTAGAAACGGAAAAAGAACCACTCATCCTCCCAGGATGGCAATGGTTCTTCTTCTGACGATTAATTAAGTTAAAAAGAATTGACTCTTTTTTACTTATATGGTATGTTAATTCCAATCTAAGAAAAGGTGTGGTGTTTTATGTCGGGAGTAGGTATCAACTAATTTAGTTGAATAAGGTATTTAATCACTGATTGGTCAGTGGATTAAGTATGCCTTTTTCCACAGTGCAATTCTGCATTGTTGGATACCTACCTTAAGACTGCTTCCTTTTCCATAAATCGTGTAACATGTAGGTGTTACGACGAAAAGCATGGTGGGATTTGTCCTATCATGCTTTTTTGTGTACGCGGTTCTATTCGAGCTGCCCAATTTGTTATCGATTGTAGGTCCTTATCTATAGATAAGGCCGATGCCCGCAGGAGCTTTCTACTCAAATGGCTTGTTCATTTGTAAAGGTAGGGGGACTTTTGCGGGCATTTTTTGGATTCTGGGAATTTTAATCACTCACTCATTCAAGGGGGATCATTAGATGAATAAAATGACTTATGAAAAATTACAATATATCCAACTCAAGGAAATGGTGAAAAACCATTGCGTAAGCGGATTGGGAAAAGCGTTATTGGATCAGCTTAAGCCGAGCAGCCATTTGAATGTCGTTAAAAATCGTTTAAACGAGACCACGGAGGCAAGGAATTTACTGAATGCGGAAAGTCATATTCCCTTAAAAGGCATTTCACATGTTGGCTACCATATCGACAAATTGGAAAAGGGAATGATATTGGAGCCATCAGAGTTAGTGGCGATAGCAGACTTCTTAAGAGGCTGCAGGAATATCAAGAAATTCATGACCGATAAAGAGTTCTTTGCACCAACACTGCATTTATACGCCCGCTCGATGACTGAATTCAGGAGCATTGAAGAAGAAATCCAATTCACCATCAAAGGAAATGCTGTTGTTTCCGAAGCAAGCAGGGATCTGAAACGCATCAGGAACCAAATCATCAAGACAGAAAGTAAAATAGAGGAACGGCTGAATAAGTTCTTGAAGAGCGGAGCCAATAAGGAGTTCATTCAGGAATTCTTCATAAGTAAAAAGGATGACCGCTATACCATCCCGATCAAAGCCTCCTATAAAAATCAGGTGGCAGGAACGATCGTGGAAATATCTGCAAAAGGGGCTACCGTGTTCATTGAACCTGCCTCTGTGACGAAATTGAATGTAGAATTGGCAAGTTTAAAAGCGGAGGAGTCGATGGAAGAGTATCAACTTTTGGCCACATTATCCGGAACGGTTTTCGAGCAATTGAAACCGATTAAGATAAACATCGAGTTAATCAGTCAATATGACATGATCTTCGCAAAAGCCAAGTTCAGTAAAAGCATGGATGCGATCGAACCGAAAATTAATGATCATGGTTATATTAAGTTAAAAGGCTGTAAACATCCCCTTTTGCCACAAAACAGTGTACCTTTGGATTTTGAAATCGGTAATGATTATCGCAGCTTGATCATTACAGGCCCTAATGCCGGTGGAAAGACTGTCGTCCTGAAAACGATCGGCATCCTAACGTTGGCTGTCATGTCAGGACTGCATGTTGCCGGGAAAGAAGGGACGGAGCTTGCCGTCTTCGATCAAGTATTTGTCGACATCGGTGATAACCAAAGCATTGAAAATGCACTGAGCACGTTTTCATCGCATATGAAAAACATCTCGGAAATCATGGGGGCATTAACCAATAACTCATTGCTGCTGTTCGATGAAATCGGGAGCGGAACGGAACCGAATGAAGGCGCCGCTTTAGCGATTGCCATCCTTGAGGAATTTTATCAGAGGGGCTGCATAACCGTTGCGACGACCCATTATGGTGAAATCAAGCGCTATTCGGAAATACACAGTGATTTCATGAATGCGGCCATGCAATTCAACAGTGAAACACTTGAGCCAAAATACAAGCTGTTGATTGGTCAATCCGGGGAAAGCAATGCCCTCTGGATAGCAAAAAAAATGAATGTCCGTGAAAAGGTTTTGCAAAGGGCAAAGCTTTATATCGGCAATAAAGACTATGACTTGGAGCGTGTCCAGGAAGGTAAAATCAAGAAAGCGAAGGTATCGGCGGTTCCAAAGGAAGCATTGTATGAATTTGAAGTCGGCGACAAGGTGAAGGTTAGCGAACTGGATGATTATGCGATCGTTTATAAGAAAAAGGACTCATATAATAATGTCGTCGTACTTTTCGAAGATACCTTCATGGAGGTTCATGCCAATAGGCTCGAGCTTGAAATAAAAGCCGTCGATTTATATCCGGAAGGCTATGATCTGAGTTCTTTATTTGTCAGTTATAAAGAAAGGAAATTGAACAGGGACCTTGAAAGGGGATCAAAAAAGGCTTTAAAGAATGTAGCGGCTGATATCCGGAAGAAACTTGGTGAATAGTACGGTCATGTGGCAGTAAAATATCGAAGCAAAGTGCAAAAAAAGCCTTAAATAAGGAGGCTTTTTTGCACATGGTTTTGCTTACAGGCACTGTTGTGCCAAAAGTCCATTTTACTGATTTCTTTTACTACTATCATTATATAGATTAATTAATTCTGCATTTTGCTCATTCATTTTTTTTACATTCTTATTAATCGTTGCCAATTCCCATAGTATAGCCAATCCAAAAATTATTATAATTGTTAAGTAATCCATTATTGTCCTCCCATTGATGTTTTGTACCATAAATTAACTGACTCTTTTTTCTTCCATTGGATTCAATTCTTCAACATGGGAAGGCAAGTTTTTTCTTTGATAATAATTGTTTTGAATTAAAGCATATATCACTAAAAAAGTTCCCAGTAATTCGAATGATGTAAGTGATCCCCCTTGGATAAAAACAATGGCTAACGTGGTTATTGGAACTAAATTGATAAATAGAATGCCATTAATGGGCGTTAAAAGTTTAATACCTAAATTCCAGCTTAAAAGTGCAATGGCACCCGGGAAAATAATCATGAAAATCATCTCGCCATAAATGGATTCAATAACCTCTGCTGTGGGGACAGGCAGGCCAATTAAAGTTGCAAGGAATGTTATGATTGCAGATACTGTTGTTCCCAAAATACACGTTAAAGTCGAATAGCGGAGTGTTGACCACCCATTAAATTGGTCGCCGCCCATCGTATATATAACCCATCCTATAACCCCAAAAAGAATGAAAAGTATAGGAATGATGCTATCCTTCAATAAAAATAGGAATGATAAATTGCCATTGGTAATCACAAGAATAGCCCCTATTAAGGCAAGGGACATACTTGCGATGGTATATTTCATAGGTCTGGCATTTTTGAAAACCCACATTATCATAATTGAAATCATAGGCATTAATGATTCCATGATGGAAGCAACGATTACCCCGTTATGGCCCAGTAAGTCTTGACCTGCGAAAATGAGAAAGTTGTATACTGTAAACGCCATCGTTCCAAAAAACAATAAGTTCTTTCCTTTCCCTTCCAAGCGAAAAGACTTCGTTCCCTCTTTAACTAAAAGCAATATCCCTAAAATTATGCTAACAGCTAAATATCGCAGAAAAGAGAAATAAAAAGGATCTATATACATGAGTGCCCTTTCTGCAACCGGAAACATGGCTCCCCAAGAAATGCTGGCTGTCAAACATAAAAGTGCACCGATTAAAACTTGATTCTTTTTCATTTAAAGCTTCCCCTCAAAAAAAATAATGATTGATTAAATTCCTATACACACTTTATGATAAAGTCATTATCATGTAAAATGACTTAAAGTGAATGTAACCATCATTATTAATGATATTTAGGAAAGGGGATCACTTTTATGGAAATTCGGGATTTGCAAATATTCCAGTGCGTCGCTAAATATGGAAGCATAAGTAAGGCTGCTGTTGAGTTGAATTATGTCCAATCCAATGTAACGGCGAGGATTAAGCATTTGGAGCATGAGTTACGGACGCCTTTATTCAATAGGCATAAACGTGGTATGTCCTTAACCGCAGAGGCACGAAAGATGCTGGTGTATGTAAACAAAATTTTGCTTGATATGGAAGAACTCAAACAAGTATTCCTGGATAGTGAAACACCTACGGGGATATTGAACATCGGCACTGTTGAAACGGTCAGCGGCCTTCCTAAGATTCTAGCCTCTTATCATAAACAGTATCCAAATGTCGATTTATCCATAAAGGCTGGGTTAACGGAGGATTTAATTAAAGATGTTATTGAACATAGGCTGGATGGCGCTTTTGTTACAGGACCGATTAAACATCCACTCATTCAGCAATACGATGTGTGTACAGAAAAACTTGTTTTAGTTACAAGGAATGAAACATTAAACCTTGAAGAATTTTTAACAGAACCAATTTTAGTATTCAGTCAGGGTTGTGGATATCGATCTAAACTGGAGCAATGGTTGAAAGAGGAAGAAGTGATGCCTAAAAGGATTATGGAGTTCAACGTATTGGAAACCATCTTAACCAGCGTAACACTCGGCCTTGGCATTACCCTCGTACCACAATCAGCGGTAAATCACCTTGCAGCCAATGAAAACGTGCATGTTCATGCAATTCCGGAAGAGTACGGCAATATTTCGACTGTCTTCATTCATCGTAAAGATGCTTATATGACAAACTCCATGCAAAGCTTCTTACAAACAATCGAAGCCAATCATGAATGTACGGTCAATCCGATATCAAGCCTGAACCATTCCTGAGCCAATATGAATCTTTACATAGAAGAACGCTGAAACTTGGGCCTGTCCCGAACATGCTTTGACAAACTGGCGTCCTTTTTCTGCCGGTCCTTCGATTCCGTGAATCTTTCGAGCAATTCCGTTTTCATTAAAAACAAGGCACCCGAACCTGAAAAAGGAAAGTATCAAGAACCCCAACTTTGTTAATGATAGCAAATGAGGAGGTGTGATACGATGGCAAAGGATGTTCTATGTGAAGTGAATAATTGTAAATACTGGGATTCTGGAAACAAATGCAGTGCAGATGCTATTTATGTTGTCAGCCATAAAGGGAATCAAGCATCAAATAGCAAAGAAACGGATTGCAAAACATTTGATCCAGAAATTTAAATCATCGGGGGTAACCATCAAACTTGGTTACCCTCTTCCATTTTATTATTGATAATAAAAATCATTTTCATTCAAGATTATAGAAATTCCGTTATTTTTTCTTCATGAAAAGGATATTTGGGCGATAAACTCGTGAGTTTGATCGATGATATCGAAAGTTTGAGCGATATAATTGAGGGTTTGAGCACTATACTCGAGGGTTAAAGCTATAAACTCGAGTTTGATCGATATAATCGAGAGCGTGATCGATAAATTCGTGAATTTGTGCGATAAATTCGGACATTTTAGCAATTTACTCGTGAGTTTGAGAAGTTAACTCGTGAATTTTAGCAATTTACTCGTGAGTTTGCGCAATTTACTCGTGAGTTTGAGAAGTTTACTCGTGAATTTTAGCAATTTACTCGTGAATTAGCGCTTTACTCGAGAGTTTGGGCGATAAACACGAGAGCTTGATCGATAAATTCGTGAATTTGTGCGATAAATTCGGACATTTTAGCAATTTACTCGTGAGTTTTGCCGTTTTACTCGTGAATTTAGCAGTTTTACTCGTGAATTTGAGCAGTTTACTCGTGAGTTTTAGCAATTTACTCGTGAATTTAGCCGTTTTACTCGTGAATTTGCAGTTTACTCGGAATTTGCGCTTTACACGAGAGTTTGGGCGATAAACTCGAGAGCTTGATCGATAAATTCGTGAATTTGTGCGATAAATTCGGTCATTTTAGCAATTTACTCGTGAGTTTGAGCAATTTACTCGTGAGTTTGAGCAGTTTACTCGTGAATTTTGCCGTTTTACTCGTGAAATTAGCCGTTTTACTCGTGAATTTGCGCTTTACACGTGAATTTTCCTTTGCTGCCGAATCCTCTGGCAAGGCAAATCCCGCTATAGTCCCCAAGAGCGCCTATCTCCAAAACATTTTTAGCCCTTAAAATGAATATAAGCATGGCCAGATGTGGAGATACCGATATGGACGGCATTCCGTTTTCTTGGTATGGACGTAATGACTACATCAAAGCACTGAATCGATATAATTGTAATTTGTTTCATTCATTTCAATTCCTTTCCCGCCATTATTGAATTAAAAGGTTGCCTTTGCTTCACTTTCTTGTATTTCAAATAATTGAATGAATTCGTTGATTAACACATTAATGGCTTTTAATTCACCGACTAAGATTTGATTATGGATTGAAATTCTGGTTTATCTAACTGTTCCTTAATGGTGTAACGTCAAAGATCCATCATTTCTAAAGAAAGCAATTGCCGCCCTCGGCGAAAGGTTTTCGGGCCAGGACCTTTTCCACTGTAATGCTCACCATGGTGATGTCCATCTTTCTTAAAATCCCTGAATTTTTCATTTCGAAACCCCCTCCTTTGTATACAACTGTCAAAAATCCCCCAATTTAAATTAATTAACATGCAATTTCAAAAAGTTTGTCTAAATTGTGAATTCGTTATTTAGAGAGCAAAAAAGTACTTACATCCAAAGAATTTTTTTTGTTATAGTAACAAATAGACCGGTTGGTATGGTGGGGGTGTGCTACGGAAATGGATACTAAATCGTTGATAATCGACCATGCAACGATTCTTTTCCAACAAAAAGGATATAAAGGTGTTGGACTAAGCGAAATCTTAAAAGTATGTCATGTTACGAAAGGTTCGCTTTATCACCATTTTCCTAATGGAAAAGAGGAATTATTAATCGCTTGCCTTCATTCTTTGAATGAAGTAATTACGATGGATATCGTGGAGATTTTTGAACGATATCCGACAACATTAGAAGCGACAAATTCAATGATTGAAAAGCTAATCGTCAATTTAGAAAGAGAAGGGACGATTACGGGTTACACATTTAGCAGCATGGTAAGTGAAATGGCCACATTAAGTGAGCCTGTTCGAAAGGCTTGCGCCGAACTTTATACGAAAATTCAAGGGATTTATTTTAAAAAGCTACTGGAAGATGGACATTCAAAAGAGTTAGCTTCCAATATCGCATTGATGATGACAGCCTCCATCGAAGGGGCAATGATGCTTTGTTTGGCCGAAACATCAGCAAAGCCGCTAAAAGTAATTTCGCAATTGTTACCCAATATATTGAAGGAGTTTTAACAAGTGGATAATAAAAATATTAAAACAGGACCGGTAATGGCTGCTCTCTTGGTAGCAGGCTTTGTCGGGCTATTTAGTGAAACCGCATTGAACATCGCCTTAGGTGAATTGAGCCACATTTTTGGCGTGGATGCGACGACAATACAATGGCTTGCAACTGGGTACTTTTTAACGCTTGGTATTTTAGTGCCGGTAACAGGAATTTTAATGCAAAAATTCACAACACGCCAAATGTTCATGGCGTCTTTATTTTTTTCAATCATCGGAACGGTCATCGCTGCAGCAGCACCGGCTTTTAGCGTGTTATTGACGGCCCGTGTCATTCAGGCAGCTGGACTGGCGATCATTTTGCCATTGACGCAAAATGTCATTTTCACGATTTTCCCACCGAATAAACGCGGCGGGGCAATGGGTGTGATGGGCTTAGTCATCTTGGCGGGTCCAGCATTCGGTCCTACATTGGCAGGAATGATTATAGATACGTTATCATGGCCTTGGATATTTTGGTTTACGATTCCGTTCTTGTTATTCTCCCTTATCTTCGGCTATATCTATATTCCGAATGTCAATGAAACTCGGCAAGTATCAATTGATATCGTGTCAGTTGTGTTATCGACGATTGGCTTTGGTGGAGTTGTATACGGTGTAAGTGTAGGCGGGGATCATGGTTGGAAGAGTATGACGGTAATTGGAACGATCATCGTTGGAGTGATCGCCCTAATCCTGTTTGCAATCCGTCAAACGAAGATGGAAAACCCGATGTTGAATTTAAAAGCTTTCAAATACCCACTATTTGTACTGGGTCTTGCGATGAACGTGATTACCTTTCTTAACATGTTATCGATGCTGGTTGTGTTGCCAATGTATATGCAAATGGCGTTATTGGTGTCTGCGTTCGCCACTGGGCTGATCATGCTGCCAGGAAGTCTATTAAACTGCGTATTTGCCCCGATCATCGGTCGGGTGTTCGATAAATATGGACCTCGTGCCGTAATTACACCAGGAACGATTCTGGTTGTCATTGGCTACGGGCTATATGCAATGTATGGAACAGACACAGCACTATGGATCATGGTTGTTACGCATATCGTGATGATGCTTGGCATTGGCATGGTGCTCGCTTCAGTACAAACGAATACATTGAATGCATTGCCAAAAAAATTCTATCCGGATGGCATTGCGATCACGCAAACATCACAGCAAGTATCAGGGGCAATTGGCATAGCGGTCATGGTTTCGCTATTCTCTGCGAAGCAAAATGGCTACTTGACTGATGTGGCAAATCATTTACCGGCAGCAGCTGCCTCGGGTTCATCACTTGTATTTAAAATTAGTTTGATTTTCGCCATCGTGAATGTGGTGCTTTCATTGTTCATGAAAAAACCGAAGTAACAAAGAAAAAAACAGATCACCATTCTTGCAGGTGATCTGTTTTTATTTTTGAACTTTACTAAGTAGATCTAAAAGCTGTTGTTTTTCCGTCTCATTCAAGTTGGCAAACTGTGATGCCTGAAAATGCTCTTGTTTTGGAACAACTTCATGAAAAAACTCTTTTCCTTCCTCAGTCAACGAAAGGTATTTTGTTTTCCATTCCTGTTCCCGTTTAATCAATCCCAATTCTTCCATTTTCCTTAATAGTTGAGTGATATTGCCTTTCGTCACAAAAAGCTTATTTGCAAGTTCTTGCTGAGACAATCGTTCATGGGAACCCACTTGAACCAAGATATCGAATTGGGCTGCCGATAGATTCCATTTCTTTAAATGTTGATTGGACTCCCGAATACTTTGGTTATATATTCGTGTTATTCTGAACCATAACATTAAACCCAGTCGTTCCTCATTGTTAGATGTGGAGGGATTCGTTGTGTTTTCTTTCATGAATGTCACCTCATTCTTTCTTCGTCACATTCAGCTTATGAATAAACCAATATGGTGTCAAATGCAAAAACTTCCATCCTTATGTAATCGTTAGTTTGGCAAAGATGATAAAAAACAGTGTTAATTCGGCTATTATCACGATATTTGGTACCGGGACAATCAAATTAAAAATAAAAAAGACGGCTAAAACCCCTAAAAATAACGCTAAATGATATATTTGCAAGCGCTGGTGCTTATGTCGATATTGGTGGAAAACAAAAGTGGTTGATATGAAATAGAGCAATACGGAACCAAAAACAAAATATAAGATGAATGAATAATGGACTTCCTGTAAAAACAATAATCTGATGGCCGCTGCAATCATGCTTATAGACATTAAAATAAAAAGATGACCGTAAATGATGAGCTGGCCGGAAGATTGTACAGACTTGTCGACTTTCTTCTCCATGTTATCGAAATATTGCCACCACATAGATATTATCAGGGCAAATGAAATGATAGAAAAGGCTATCGAATCCCAATTTCCTTGTTTAGGTTGGATTACCGCAAGAGTGCTCACAAGAGCTTCCCCAAAGAGAATGATGGTAAATAGACCGAATCGCTCTAACAAGTGGGCCGTATTTGTAGGAACCTTTTCTAAACACTTCCTTCCAAGGATCGGGATAATGATATCGATCAGGATGCCCAAATATAACACAGCATATCGAAGCCAGGAATCAAAAAGGACGGAAAATAATGAAATCCCGATTCCAATCCAAAAATACCTTCCCAAAAAGAGTGCTGCTTTTTTTCGAAATCCCTCTTCTATCCGCTGTACAACAAGATATTGGATAGCCGTCACGGCTCTTAAGCCAATATAGCCAGTTAAAAAAGAAAGATAATAAGGATCAAAATCAACTGATAAGCTTGAGGTCATAATTAGGACAAAAAACATTTGCAATATCAAAAATAGCCGTTGATGAAATAAATCCTTTCCAAACCGGTTAATAAATATGGTTTGCCCTACCCAAGCCCACCAGATAGGAATAAAAATCAACACGAACTTCAATAAATACTCTGGATGGATATATCCATCTTCAACATGCAGTAAAACATGAGTTGCGCCCGCAACGGCCGCCACAAATAACAAATCATAAAAGAGCTCTAACCATGTAACTTTCTTTTCATCCATTTCTGCACTCCTCCCAATTCCCTTATAGCTTATAGTATGTTGTAAACATTCAGAAAATGGAAGGGGTTCAATATAACCAAAACCATTTACATTATCTTGGAGTGTGGAATTTAGAATTCATGATCAATTATGGGAAGTTCTTTTTACCAAACTATAAACTGATTGAAACCAACGAAGGGGTTTGGGGGAATTTCCCTACATACGAACTTTCTTCGCTCGTGCAAGAATTGGAAGAACTCTTTCCTAACGCGCCAAAAATAGCTCGGCCTGGACAAATTAACGCATGGGATAATGAAGATTTTGTTAAAGTAATCGAAACTGGAAAAAAAAACCTTATCATTGCTGGCGTGGTTACTGATGTCTGCGTTGCCTTCCCAGCACTTTTTGCTTTGAACGGAGGTTATGAAGTATTCGCTGTCACTGATGCTTCTGGAACAGTCAGCAAACAGGTAGCTGATGCTGCTTTAGCGCGTATGGCCCATGGCGGTGTGCAGCTTATGAATTGGTTTAGCGCAGCATGTGAATTACAGCGTGATTGGCGCAACGATGTCGAAGGTTTTGGTGCATTCCTGGTCATCAAAATATAATCGGTAGCTATAGGGGAGCACAGCGCGATCAGCAAGCAGATTTAAAGATAACACACTGGGAGGGGACATTTGTCCCCTCTTATTTTTTCATGAACATCTGCATTGTTTTCACCCTAGCTTCATCCCGAACTCCTTTTATTGCTCGGTCTCATGACCTTACTGGCCTCCACACTAAAAAACATAAGGTCTTTATCATGCATTCTAATATGTATGAAAAAGCCTACATAGTATTTTTTTCTACATATAGACTGCATTGAAAATGGATTACTGACTTAAGCAAGGATGCAGTATTGTGCACAAATGTTTAAAGAGTATATTATTGTGCAGTACCTATGACAACATTCGGACTTAGAAATGCTACATTTTTAATAAGAAGTGAGATATCGTAGAAGCAGGGAGAGGGATTGAGAATGTTTTTAGATGAAAGAAGCGCCAATTTACTAAAACTATTACAGCATTCGCCCATTTCAAAAATGAAAGAACTTGAAGCCCAAACAGGTCTGACGAGAAGGCAAATACAATATGGTCTGAGCAAAGCGAATGACTGGCTCCATTTTCATGGATATCAACCGATTCAATATAATCGTGAAATGGGCTACTCCTTTTCTGAAACAATCAGGGATGAAGAATTGAATGTAAAACTGACAAAACGCAATTATATATTTTCAGAGACAGATAGGGAAAAAGTCTTTTACCTCATGATCTTGTTAAGCCAAGAAGAATTGTCCGTCTATCATTTCCAGACGGTCACCGGGCTTTCAAGAAATACGGTGTTGAAGGATTTGAAAAGACTTAAAGAGAAAAACAAGGACATATCGCTCAAAATCCAGTATTCCAAACAAGATGGCTATGTGGTGATTGGGGAAAGCCGAGTAAAACGATATATCATTGAACGTCTCGTGCATGGTGTACTGAATAGTCCTAATAGTGAATTAATTATGGAGTGCATATGGGGAAATCATGAAAAGCAAATCAGCTCGATCCGGTTACAGCTTGAAAGGATCGAACGTAATTTAGGCATCACCTTTACGGATGAGCGGCTTCATGAACTGAGCTATTTATTTTTATGTACAGATCGGCTCATAGAAAAAGGGGAAGAGTTACAGGCCGACCAGAGCTGGGCTCCGTTTGTTGCGACAGAAGAATATAAAATGGTTGAGGAAATGACGAGAACGAATGCCTTTCAATCAGTATGGAGCGAAACGGAAAACTTATACGCAACCTTACATTTATTGAGCATGAACCGAACGAAGGATATTTCCCCGCTTAAGGATGATGAAGTCATTCAACACCTTTTGCAGGAAATCGTGGAAGAGTTCGAGAGGCTGGCATTTGTTCACCTGAAAGACAAAGAACAGCTATGCCAACAATTATACGTACATTTTAAACCGGCATATCATCGCCTAAGGTATGGTCTCCCGCAACTTAACCCGATGACGGGACGGGTGCAGAAGGTCTATCCTGAACTGCATCATTTGACAAAAAAATCTCTGTGGGTGTTGGAGAGAGAGATTGGCTGTCCGGTATCCGAAGAGGAAGTCGCATACTTCACGATCTATTTTGGCGGATGGCTGCGCAGGCAAGGGACGACATTGGATGATCGAAAACGGGCGATTGTAGTATGCCCGAATGGTATTGGCATCAGCAATATCCTCATTTATACATTGAGGGAATTATTTCCGGATATTTTGTTCCTGGATGTTCTTTCCGTTAGAAATGCGGCTGAATCCCCACTGTCGTACGATCTAGTTTTTTCAACGGTACATATGAGAACAAAAGCGGCATTATTCGTTGTACCGCCCATTTTGGAAATGCAGGACAAACATAAATTACGCCAACAAGTCATGCAGGAATTGTATGGATATACGACGGAAAGTGTAGATGTTTCAGCATTAGTAAAAGTCATTTCCAAGTATGCAACCATCCATGAACAGGATCAGCTTGAAAAGGCTTTGAAGTCGAATGTGTATACACATCAAAAAATAACCCAATTTTCTTTAAAGGAGGCAGAGAAGCCTGTGTTAGAAGAACTGCTCAATTTGCAAACGATTCAATTACAGCAGCATGTTTCCGATTGGAAAGAAGGCATTCAAGTCGCGGCCAAGCCTCTCGTGGACTTAGGAACAGTCGAAGAACGATATGTGGATGCCATGATCGAAGCGATAGAAACGAATGGACCGTATGTAGTGATAACGCCTGGAGTCGCGATTCCCCATGCACGTCCAGAGCAGGGGGTCAGGTCTTTATCCATGAGTTTGCTGAAATTGGATGAAGCCGTGGACTTTGCGCCGGATAAACCAGTTCGCCTGATTATCATTTTGGCGGCAGTAGATAACGATTCGCATCTGCGGGCATTGATCCAGCTCACTCAATTATTGAATGAACCAGCCAATATAGAAGAAATCCTACGCACTTCAGATAAATCGGTCCTTATGGAGTACGTTCATAAATATTCGAAGGAGGAAGCGGAATGAAAATCATGGTAGTATGCGGGAACGGATTGGGAAGCAGCTTCATCATGGAGATGAATGTGAAGAAAGCGTTGACGGAAATGGGTAAGACGGCCGAGGTGGATCATACGGATCTTGCATCTGCAAAAACGGTTCAGGCGGATATTTTCCTGGGAGCGGCGGATATTGTCGGTCAGCTGGATGATGGAACCCGGACGATCGTCACACTGGAGAACATGATGAGCATCCCTGAAATCAAATCTAAATTGGAAATGCATGTAGGATAAAAAAGGAGAGATTGATATGAAGAAAATCATGGTAGTATGCGGAAACGGATTGGGAAGCAGCTTCATCATGGAGATGAATGTAAAGAAAGCGTTGACGGAAATGGGTAAGACAGCCGAGGTGGATCATACGGATCTTACCTCCGCAAAAACAGTTCAGGCGGATATTTTCCTGGGAGCGGCGGATATTGTCGGTCAGCTGGATGATGGAACCCGGACGATCGTCACGCTGGAAAACATGATGAGCATTCCCGAAATCACATCGAAATTAGCTTCACATCTATAACAAGAACCAAATAGAAGAGGGGGAGAGAGGCAATGCTGGAACTTATCATGAATGACATCTTGGGTACACCTTCCATACTTGTGGGGCTGTTTGCCCTCATTGGACTGCTGTTACAGCGGAAATCCAGTGCGGATGTCGTATCTGGAACGCTAAAAACCGTCATGGGCTTCATTATTATTGGAGCGGGAGCGGCAGTGCTCATTGGCGCCCTTGATATATTCAGTAAAATGTTCGATCATGCATTCAATGTACAAGGAGTCATACCAAATAACGAAGCCATTGTCGCAGCTGCCCAAAGTGATTTTGGGACTTCGACTGCACTTATCATGGTTTTTGGTATGGTTGTCAATGTTTTGCTGGCTCGTTTCACGCCATTTAAATATATATTCTTAACGGGACACCATACCTTATTCATGGCTTGTTTACTTGCAGTCACCCTATCGGTCGGCGGACTTAACGGTTTTCCGCTCATCTTGGTCGGTTCCATTCTATTAGGGGTATGTATGGTGATGTTCCCTGCCCTCCTTCAGCCATATGTACGGAAGATTACCGGAAGCGATGATTTTGCCATCGGCCATTTCGGGACAATCGGATATTTTGTATCCGCGACTGTTGGAAAATGGTTTGGAAATAAGGAAAAAACGACAGAGCAAATCAAGGTTCCTAAATCTTTAGGATTCCTGAGGGATACATCAGTCGCTGTATCGCTTACGATGACGATGTTCTTCGTGATCGTCGCATTGTTTGCCGGACAGAACTATATTGAAAGGGAATTATCCGGCGGTTCGAACTTCATCGTATTTTCTTTCATCCAGGCGATAACATTTGCTGCAGGAGTCTACATCATCCTTGCAGGGGTACGGATGTTAATTGCTGAAATCGTCCCTGCCTTCAAAGGGATTGCCGATAAAGTCGCTCCTGATACGAAGCCTGCGCTAGATTGTCCGACCATCTTTCCATTCGCTCCAAATGCAGTGATCATCGGGTTCCTATTCAGTTTCTTGGCTGGACTATTATCCATGTTCCTCCTTCCGGTACTTGGATTGAAGGTCATCGTTCCGGGGCTTGTACCGCATTTCTTCACCRGAGCTGCAGCAGGTGTATTTGGAAATGCCACAGGCGGCAGACGCGGAGCGATGCTCGGGTCCTTTGCCAACGGACTCATCATTAGTTTCCTGCCGGCGATACTCCTTGTTTTCTTGGGGGATGTAGGGTTTGAAGGTACCACATTTGGTGATTCGGACTTCGGTGTGGTCGGTCTCCTAATTCTAAGCGTCATGAAACTTTTAGGATTATCCTAAACTGTTATACTGATTAGGTAAAGTAACAAAAATAAATGAATGAAAACAACAGCCTAAGATCTTTATAGATAATGGGCTGTTGGCATTTACATTATCATTCGGATTTTTGAGGTGATTTGCATGACCAATAAAGCAATTGTGCTCGATTTGGATGGCACGACATTGAACGAAAGAAATACTGTGAGTGAAACGCTGGAACAGTACATAGGGGAACTTAGGGAAAGCGGAAAGCTGATTTTCATTGCAACAGGAAGAACGCTGGAAGAAGCGAGGGACGTATTGCCGTCCGGCATGGAAGTCGATGGAATGGTGACTGCCAATGGAATGTCCGTCTTCATCGGAAAGAAACAGATCGTCGAAAATGCCCTGCCGCCGGAACTTGTGGAAGAATTGGTCGCCAAAGCAGGAGCGGGCGAGATTTTTTACGAAGTACATCCGAATGAAGGAACACGGATGGCATTACTTAAAGATAAAGGCTATATGGTTAAACAAGGTTTGGTGCCAAAGCCCGAGACAGTCGATGAAAATGAATGGCTATCAAGGCAGGATGCAGTGGAAGACAAAATTAGATGGTCAGAACAACTGGATATAAGCAGCGTAGCCAAAATCTACTTTTTCAGTAATGAAATGGATACCATCCGAAAATGGAAAGCGGATTTGGGAGAAATCAAGCAGTACAATGCCTTCACAACAGCTTCCTCCACTCATCACAATGTAGAAGTGACCGTGGAAGGCGTCTCAAAAGCAACAGGCGTTCAACTATTACTGAAGCATTTCCAGCTAGGACCGGAAAATATCCTGGCAGTGGGCGATGGCGAAAATGACCTCCCGCTATTTAAACTCGCTGGGCATTCCGTTGCCATGAAAAATGCCACAGACCTGGTCAAAGAACAAGCCGATGAAGTGACGGAGCATTCATATAGAGAAGATGGACTGTATCGCTTTTTGAAGGGTATGTTTCAATGACCAATAAAAAAAGGGGAATTTATCACTTTCTTTAGAAATCAGAGGTCAAGTTCAGGCTAATTCTAGTTTAGAAGAACCTATTGAAAATATGAAAAAACCACCTAAAGAGGTGGTTTTTTAGCATAACTGGAAAATTGGTTATGTCATGTCAAAAAGAAAAAAGAACTCTTGGAAAACACAAAGATAATGGATGATTATCTAAGAAGTATAACAAAGCTGTCATGAAAACCTAACATGAATAACGTATACAACGTATTTTTCCTTCATGTCGCATGATAAAATAGGACAAAAGGTAAAAAGAACTGAGCAGAAAATTTAAATTTACGATAGCATGACTTACGTTAAACTAGGATATTTACAAAGAACATTGATTATATTACTGATGATAAAGGAAGTAGAATACAGGATGTATAAAATCGGACTAGTCGGACTAAAAACTTCTGTAGAACAGATTTTAGACTTGGCAGAAGAATATAAACATGAATTGGAATTCATCTCTTTGCCCTATGTAAAGACTGAAGAGGTAGAGAATATTGTAAAAGAACATCATTCTCACGTACATGCATGGCTTTTTTCCGGTCCACTTCCCTATGAATTTGCGAAAAAAACACTAGGCACAGATAAAATAATGGTCCATGTTCCTGCTACGGAATCAGGTTTTTATAAATCTTTTTTAGAGTTGATTTACGAACAAGGGAAAATTATTGAGAGGCTTAGTATCGATACTATGTCTTCAAACAATATCAGTGAAGAAGCTTTGTCACAGTTGAATATTAAAACCCCAAAGATCTATACGAAAGTGTTTGAGTCAGATGTCGACACTAATGAATTGTTTCATTTTCACTTGGATTTATGGAATAAGGGAAGGACAGAAGGCGCTTTATCTTGTTTTCCGTCCGTGTGTGAAGCTTTAAGAGAGTATGGAATTCCAGCTTACCGGATGTCGATGAGTAAGATGGAAATTCGGCAAACGCTTCGGATTCTTTCTGAAAAAGTAAAGACTTCCTACTTTAAAGATACACAAATTGGTGTTGAAATCATTGAAGTTGAATATTTTAACAGAGTGGCAGAGGAAATGAAAACTCCTTATCATTTACAGTACTTGGAGCTTCGGCTAAAAGAAATGTTAATTCAACTTGGTGAAAAAATAAATGGTTCCTTTTCAGAGAAAGGGAATGGAAGATACATGATTTTTAGTTCTCGCGGCGCAATTGAACGGGAAATTATTACGCTTGAAGATACCATTCAAAAATTGGCTTTTGAAGCAGATACAACCGTTGCCGTTGGAATTGGCTTCGGCGAAACTGCCTATTCGGCGGAAATCAATGCTTTTCGGGCTATTCAACATTCAAAAGAGATGAAGAAGCGTGAAATTGTAATTATTCAAGATGATGGAAAGATTATTGAATCACCAGGCAAAAAGAAAGAATTACAATATGCTACCCGGTCCCACAATGAACTCCTTATCGAAAAGTTAAAAAAGGGGAATATCAGTGTAAAAACATATAAGAAGATATCAGCCCTTGTACAAAGAATGGGCTGGGGTAATTTTACAACAAAGGAATTAGCGAAACATCTTGAGATGACAGAACGTAATGTACGGCGTATTATTGCGGATATGTGCGAAGTTGATTTGGCACAATGCGTTGGTGAAGAGGCTCACGCCACACGTGGAAGGCCGAGTAAAATTTATCGATTATTATAAGCACCCAAAATTGGGTGCTTCAGTTTGAAGACAAAAGGGGTTCGGAATTAAAACATTTCGAACCCCTTTTTGAAATTCCCTTTGAATTTTGCTCCATATTAAGGATTGGGTCTCTACGAACCCACTATGTTAGGCCATTTTTTAACCTTTCTATGTCCAATTGACCATCTTCTTTACATTCATGGCAGCGAAAGTGAGCATCGACAATTTTTTAAGTTCCCCGTAAAGTAATCCAACCATGCCATGCTTTTCTTTTGTATCTGCGAAAACACTCAATCGTTTCTTTCCGTTTCGCATAGATAGAATTTACATCTTGATGATGACGCAGATGATCTGCTTCTTCCATATAATCTTGCCAAATATGACGTGTCGCTACTTTTTGATGGTCTTTATTTTTCGATACACTTTGATAAAAATGGACATGTCACATAGATGTGCTTTGGTAAAAAACTGTAGGCAAAAAAGAGGTTCAATCTAAATTTTATAACAAAGTTGATTGGAGCGGAAGGTGCGAGACTCCTGCGGGGAAAGCGCGTCTAGGGGAGACCCCGCAGGCACAAGCCGAGGAGGCTCCCGGACCGCCCGCGGAAAGCGAGTGCCCTACGTTCCAATCAACGTTCCCAAATTGTCTACAGTCTGAAGCACCCAAAAATCGGGTGCTTTTTTATTTTGCATGTTAAAGCATTAAAGGAGAACTTCCACTATTAAATCTAGTAATCAAACAAAATAGTTTAGAATTTTCAAAAAACATTGAAATAAAGAACACGGGATATTATACTCTATTTAAGGAATTTATTCCTTAAACTAACCGAAAATAAAGATTACCATGTAAATTGAATGAAAAGGGGATGTATTGGGTGTCTCAAACGATAATGATTCATGATTTAATCGAGGCTGTTAAAGATGAAGTGATTGGATGGCGAAGATATTTACATATGTATCCGGAGCTGTCTTTTGAAGAAGTAAAAACAGCACAATTTGTTTATGAAACGCTACAAACTTTTGGTGATCTGGAAATTTCACGTCCGACAAAGACGAGTATAATGGCTCGTTTGATTGGCCAGCAGCCTGGGAAGGTTATTGCACTGCGGGCAGATATGGATGCGCTTCCAATTGAAGAAGAGAATGTTTTTGACTTTGTGTCACAGAATTCAGGCGCGATGCATGCATGCGGACATGACGGGCATACGGCGATGCTGCTTGGCGCGGCGAAGATTCTTACACAGTTAAAGGAGCATATTAAAGGGGAGGTGCGCTTTTTATTTCAACACGCCGAGGAACTGCCGCCCGGTGGAGCCCAAGAGATGGTGAAAGCCGGTGTGCTTGATGGAGTGGATATGATCATTGGCACCCATCTCTTGTCGACTCTTCCTTTAGGGAAAATTGGTTTGGGTTACGGTCCGGTGATGGCTGGAGCTGATACTTTTAACATTACCGTGGTCGGTAAAGGGGGGCACGCCTCACAGCCTGAACTTACCGTCGATCCCATTGCAATTGGAACTCAGGTTGTATCAAATCTCCAACACATTGTTTCGAGATATCGAGATGCCCAGGAAGCTCTTGTGATTTCAGTGACTCAGTTCCATGCGGGAAGTGCGATTAATGTTATTCCAAGTAAGGTAAGCATTGGCGGTTCCGTTCGAAGCTTTAATCCGGAGTTAAGGGAAAAAATACCGAATTTTATCGAACGAATTATAAAAGGAATTACTGAAGCGCATGGAGCTACTTACGAATTCGATTATCAGTTCGGTTATGCTCCGACCATTAATGATGAAGAAGTTACCCGATTGATGGACGAAACCGTCTGTGAAGTATTTGGTGAAGAAAGCCGAGAGATTGTAAAGCCGATTATGGGAAGTGAGGACTTCTCTGCTTTTCAAAAAGTAGTTCCGGGATCTTATATTGTAATAGGGGCCCGTAATGAAGAAAAAGGGATTATATATCCTCATCATCATCCGAAATTCACGATCGATGAACAGGCTTTACAAAATGGGGTGAAGTTATTTGTTCACGCGACTTTTAAAATGTTAAATCTAACTTACTAGGGGGCTAAGAGTATGAAAAAAATATATTGGCTCGGAATAATCCCGTTTCTTGGCATTATTGTAGGTGCTTTGTTTACAAATAAAGTGACTCCCTATGTTCTGGGAATGCCATTTTTTCACTTTTGGATTGTACTCTGGTCTGTGCTAACCACATGTATTATGGGGATTATCTATCTATTGGATCCAGCTAATCAGAAGGGAGATTCAAGATGAATATTGCCGTGTTATTCATCCTGTTTTTTTTCGTCATTTCCGTAGTGATTGGTATCCAGGCTAAAAAAGGGAAGGAAATGAACTTAGAACAATGGTCAGTCGGGGGACGCGGAATGGGAGCCCTTTTGATTTTCCTCTTGTCCGCAGGTGAAATGTATACGACCTTCACCTTTTTAGGTGCAAGTGGCTCGGCTTATGGGGAAGGAGGTTCCATCTTTAGTATCGTATCATACGGCTGTCTGGCAACAGTCATCTCCTACTGGACATTTCCTGCTATCTGGAGGTATGCAAAGAAACACCAATTAGTTTCCCAATCAGATTTTTTTGTGAAAAAATATCAAAGTCCTTATCTTGGTGTGCTTGTTGCTGTAATTGGTGTTATAGCTTGTACTTGCTACTTAGTTCTGCAATTGAAGGGGTTAGGATATATCGTTTCTGCAACATCTTATGGGGCCATTTCTTCTACAGCTGCCATTTGGGTTGGAGCAATTGGTGTAACCATTTTCGTAATGGTTTCCGGTATTCACGGTTCTGCCAGGACAGCTATTTTGAAGGATATTCTGATTCTTGGCATTGTCGTATTTTTAGGGGTTTATTTCCCTCTTCATTATTATGACGGTCTTCAACCCATGTTTGAGGCCATTGAAAATGCAAAGCCGAACTATACCATACTTCCGGATCAAGGAATGGGCGTTTCGTGGTATATATCGACCGTTATACTAAGCTCCATTGGATTTTATATGTGGCCGCACGGGTTTTCTCCTATTTATGCTGCCTCTAGCGAAAAAGCTTTACGAAAAAATGCAATCCTAATGCCAATGTACCAATTGATTTTGTTGTTTGCCTTTTTTGTCGGATTTGCAGCTATCTTGCAGACGCCTGGATTAAAAGGCAGCGAAGCCGATCTTATCTTGCTGCAGCTTTCTAAACAGGATTTTGATCCATGGTTTGTGGGCTTAATAGGTGGCACTGGCGTGTTAGCCGCTTTAGTACCAAGTTCCATGCTGTTGATGTCAATATCAACATTGCTTGCAAAAAATGTATATAAGGTATTCAATCCATCGGCAACTGAAAATCAGATTGCAAAATTGGTAAAATACTTGGTTCCCCTTATTTCTCTCGTAGGAATTTACTTGACCTTTAAAGGTGGAAATTCCCTCTTTAGTCTTGCTTTAATCGCCTATAATTTTATCACACAACTAGCTCCTGCCTTTTTCGCAAGCTTGATGAGAAAGAATTTTATAACCAAACATGGAGCATTTGCCGGGATTATAACAGGAGGCGTGCTAGTCTCCATTATGGAACTAGGGAACATAAAAATTGGTCATCTATTTCCTTATCTTCCTCAAGCAATTAAAGACTTGAATGTAGGAATTATCGCTCTATTTGTTAATATCGTAGTTTTAGTGGTTGTCAGTGTGATGACAAAAAACATTACTAATACTCATAAAGATAATGATGTTTTGGAGACAACAACAGTAGAGAACAAGCTTCTAATACAAAAAGAATCAAATAGCTAACACAACATGAATATTTGCTGCTCCAAGTAATTCATTCCGATAAGATTATATTAATACGAATGCCCTCCAGTTAAATGATCTGGAGGGTATTTTTTCCTTCCTTTATTTTATGATTCATCATTAATTAGGATTAAACATCATAATATCCCAATTAAAAGGAGGCTTAATTATGAATGACTATAACTCTCTTTGTGAACAATTTGCCAAAATTCTAAATGGGAAAAGCGACATAAATAAAGGTGTTTGTTCTGTATCCTTGCATCGCAATATTGAAGTGTTTGTCCAAGGGCGTCCGAGCAACTCAGTTGTACCAGTAGGGGTTTTATTTGAATCATTGGATCAAAACGGTATTGCACTAAATTTGGGTGAAATAGCAATTTTACAAGAAGAAATTCCAGGATTTATGCAATCAGTTGTCCAACAGGGAATTATTGTTAGTGCCTTGCATAATCATTGGTTATATATGAAACCTTTGATTTTGTATATTCATATTCAATCAGTCGAACCCCCATTAAATTTCGCGAAAAAATTGGCGCATTCTTTTTCAACTTTAAGCAGCTATCCAGTTCGATAAATTGATATTTGTTCGTATAAACAAGGCGTTAGCGGTAAATTCTACTGGATTAAATTGAGGGATTTATAAAAAGGTTTTAAGTATTTTCTTATTAACAAAAGGATGTTTTACTAAAACCAGGGGTGCTGCGGCAGCCTTTTTCTTATGGAACGAAAGGGGCAGATCAATTGAAGATGAAAAAACAGAAGAAAAGTGAAAAGCTCTTTCCGTTTTTAAGATTTGCTGTTTAAAAGGTGAGTGACAACTCTTGGAAAAATACAGGATAGGCTGGTTCTGTATAAATGATAAAATAGTTAGAACTATATTAAAGGAGACTTACTATTTTGGAAGCTAAATGTGCTAAATTTTATGAGTTTGGGCATCCACAAAAAGTTATAAAAGTGGAAAATAAATTCATTCAAATGCCTGTGGACGGGGAAGTCCTTGTACGGATGACTGCACGTCCTATCAATCCATCTGACTTGCTGCCCATTCGGGGCGCATATTCCCACCGAATTCCCTTGCCTTCCATTCCTGGTTATGAAGGCGTCGGCATAGTGGAAGCGGTGGGTCCTTCGGTTTCGCAAGAGCTGATTGGTAAGCGTGTTCTGCCTTTGCGCGGTGAAGGTACCTGGCAGGATTATGTTAAAACATCTGCGGATTTGGCAATCGTCATTCCTGATTCCATTGAGGACCATATAGCAGCGCAATTATATATAAATCCGATAACCGCTTGGTTAACAATCACAGAAGTATTGGCATTGAAACCTGATGATGTATTACTCGTGAATGCTTGCGGATCTTCCATTGGCCGCATCTTCACCCAGTTATCCAAGATTCTTGGATTTAAGCTGATTGCTGTAACCAGAAACAATACCTATACGGAAGAACTGCTTAAACTTGGTGCTGCATATGTAATCGATACATCTGAATCATCATTGCATGATACCGTGATGGAGTGGACGAATGGACGCGGAGCGAACGCGGCCATAGATTCGGTGGGAGGTACAGATGGTTCCGAGTTAGCCTTTTGTGTTCGGCCTAATGGCATATTATTAACAATTGGTCTTCTATCAGGAAAGTCTGTAAATTGGGCGAAAATTTCACAAAGGACAAAAGTAAATGTTAAAATGTTTCATCTACGGCATTGGAATCAACAGGCATCCGTTCAGACATGGCAAGAAACGTTTAACCTTTTGATGGGATTCATTAACGATAAAAGGTTGAGTTTCATGATGCCGGATTCTTACTACGGCCTTGGGGATGTACAAGAAGCCATTCGTGTCATGGAAACCCCTATGAGCAATAGGGGGAAGATTTTTTTAAGCAACTGATTTTGCATTCTTCATCAATTCGTTAAATTTGCAATGGGCATCATCGATGTGGTTTGCTGATTAAATGAAACAAGATTATTCCGTTCACTCTTCCAATAGGTTCCTAAGGTAAATGGAAATGCTCCCYGATAATATGGAATTACTTGATTATCTGTAAGAGGCTAGTTTAGAATGCGGAATAGTAACATGACATGTTGTTCAATGATACGAAATGACTTTGGAGGAAATAATTACATGAAAACGATATATATGAATGGTACCTTTTTTACGATGGACAAGGAAAATCAAATCTTTGAAAAAGGCATGATGATTGTACAAGATCAAACCATATCCTACATCGGCCAGCATTCTGAAGAACAATTGGCAGATGCCGATCAAGTGGTCGACCTTGGCGGAAAATGGATTATGCCAGGTCTAGTGAATGCCCATTCGCATATTGTGATGACTCTTTTACGCGGAATCGGGGACGATATGCTGCTGAAGCCATGGCTTGAAACAAAAATATGGCCGATTGAAAGCCAGTTTACAACGGAAATCGCCTCTGTAAGTTCTCAGCTTGGCATTATGGAAATGCTGAAATCAGGAACAACGACATTTTCGGATATGTTTAATCCTAATGGAATAGATGCAGGTGCTGTCATGGAGACGATAGGCGAAACAGGAATGCGCGGAGCCTTTTCCTACACGATTTTCAGCTTAGGTACGGAAAAAGAACAAAAAGCGAACCTCATGGGGGCTGAGCAGTTTTCAAAAAACTATAAGACGTTTGCCGATGGCCGCCTGACTACCATGGTCGCGCCACACAGCCCTTATGCTTGTACACCTGAAGCGATTATGGAAAGTGCACGGATTGCAAAAGAGAATGATTTGATGGTGCACATTCACGTTTCGGAAACGGACTTTGAAATCCTTGACATCGAAAAGCGTTTTGGATTCCGTCCTGTCGAGCACCTTCGCCGTTTAGGTCTTTTTGATCAGCCTACAGTGATGGCCCATGGTGTCGTACTCAATGATGAAGAGCGGGCGATACTAAAACAGCATGATGTTCGGGTTGCTCATAATCCAATCAGTAATCTGAAGCTGGGATCGGGAATTGCTGATATCGTCAGCCTTCTTGATGCAGGCATTAAAGTTGGGGTTGCAACAGATGGTGTTGCATCCAACAACAACTTCGATATGTTCGAGGAAATGAGGACGGCGGCATTATTGCAAAAAGGCATCTATAAGGATGCCACTAAATTCCCTGCTCAAACGGCACTGGCCATGGCCACGAGAATGGGTGCCGAAGCAATCGGCATGGGTCATACGGGATCACTTGAAGCTGGTAAAAAAGCAGATTTCATCACCATTTACCCTTATAACAAAGAGCATCTGCAGCCGCTGAGTGAAGCGTATTCGCATTTGCTTTATGCCGCACGCGGAAATGATGTATCTGATGTATACATTGACGGCAAGATGATTGTGAAAAATGGCGAATGCTTAACGATCGATGAAGAAAAAGTAATTGCCGAAACGAATCGTCTGCAGGGCACACTATCACGATAAATACGACACGAAACTTGCAGCTTCTTTCAGACTGAAGGCAAACTCGATAAAAATGGAGTTTGTCTTCAGTTTTTTTAGGTTTTAAATTTTGACCGTTCCAATCCACTCTGCATGAAAACGAAGATCAAACCCAATTTACCCAYCGTTTTGGAGGGTTTGTACTACAACCGTTCCAATCCACTGCAGGCACTCGCTTTCCGCGGGCGGTCCGGGAGCCTCCTCGGCGCCTTTAGCGCCTGTGGGGTCTCCCTTGGACACGTATTTCCCGCAGGAGTCTCACGCCTTCCGTTCCAATCCACTCTGCATGAAAACGAAGATCAAACCCAATTTACCCAGATCAAACCCAATTTACCCA